>NZ_JBNFOJ010000028.1:0-17490 GCF_057364705.1 Brevundimonas sp. CURTG3B2_SDJG | reverse complement strand
CCCGGGGGACGCCCTCCAAGCTGGGCCGCCCTGGACGAGGCCTGGCGCCTGGCCCGGGCCGAGGCGGAGGAGCAGGGCTTTGCCGCCGAGGTCGAGGCCCTGGGTCCCCTGGTCGATCCCAACGCCGGCCAGACCGGGCGCCTGCAGCCGGCGCCGGGGACTTATCGCTGTCGGACCGTCCAGATGGGTTCCGCCAGCCTGGCCTTCGTCGCCTATCCCTACTTCCGCTGCGTGGTGGAGCTGACCCCCGGCGGCGACCTGATCCTGACCAAGACGACCGGCTCCCAGCGGACCCGGGGCCTGCTTTATCCGGACACGGAGCGTCGGCTGGTCTTCATCGGCGCCCAGGCCTGGGGCATGGACGAGACCGGCTATCCCGCCTACGGCGACCAAGCTGAACGGGATCAGGTCGGGGTCTTCGAGCGCATCGGCCCGCAGCGCTGGCGCATCGTCGTACCCTGGCCCAGCCCGTCGACCAAGCTGGAGATCATGGAGCTGGTGAGGTGAGGCGCAGGTCTGACTGCATCCGCTGGTCGACGGACCTCAGGTTCCGAAGGGTCCGCTGACCTTCGTCAGCCGCAGGTCGTGGTAGTCGTAGCTGAAGTCCGCGTCCGGACTGACCGCCTTCATCGTCGCCGAGACCGCGACGCCGTTCTCGATCTTGAAGGTCACGAAGACGTCCTCCTCCCGCTTGTCGGGGAAGCGCGTGCGGAAGATGTCCCCGTCGTAGGGCTCCAGCATCCCCTTCAGCGCATTGGTGCGGGTGAAGCCGATTCCCAGTTGAGTTCTTGGCCCGGGGTTCGGTCCTCTACGGATCGTGGCGTGGCTGTAACCGATCACGACATCGCCGTACCAGGGATCGCGCCAGGTTCCCGCGTAGGCCATCAACGGCAGCGAGGGCGGCGCTCCGGCCCTCTGTTTGGCGTCGATCTCGGCCGCCGCGGCGATCGACTTGGCGTCGTTCTCGGCCTGCTGCCGGACGCCGTCGGCGATCCAGTCGAACCCCGCCTTGCCCATGATGATATCGGCGATCCCGCTCCGCAGCGCGCGGGTGACCATCCCTTCCTCGGCGTTGGTGAAGTAGCTGAAGCCGGCGTTTCGGCCCGGCAGCAGGACGGTGCCGGAGACATAGCCCGGCGCCCCGCCGCCGTGGGTGATGAACCGCTCGCCGCGATAGTCCTGCACCTGCCAGCCGGTAGCGTAGGTCGAGGCGATGGCTCGGCCCGGCAGCGCCTCCGTCGGCCCCGCCGAGTTCGAGATCAGGATGTTGGGTCGCCACATCTCGTTGGCCCGCGCCTCTGAGTACAGCCGCGACCCGTCCGGCAGCTGACCCTTGGCCAGCTGGACCGCGATCCATTTGGCCCAGTCCACCGGGTTGGTGACGAAACCGCCCGCCGCGGCCGCCGCCGACCAGTCCCAGACTTCCTGGATCGACTGGCCGATGGTCTGCATCGGGCCCTGGTAGCGCAGCGGCGGCCCCAGCCGTCCGTGCGGCAGGGCCGACTTCGCCGGGTCGGCGCCGGTCATCAGCGGCAGGGTCTCCGTCATGCCCAGCCGGTCCAGGATCCGGGTCTGGACGAACCGCTCCCACGGCATGCCCGAGGCGGCGGCCACGACCTCGCCGGCGGCCACGAACATCAGGTTGCAGTAGTGGTAGGTCGTGCGGAACGTGTCCTCGATCGGCACATGCGGGATCGCCGCCATGATCTCGGCCCGGGTCCGGTCGCCGTTGGGCCAGAACAGCAGGTCGCCGGCCCCCAGGCCGAAGCCGATCCGGTGACTGACCAGGTCGCGCACCGTGACCATGTCGTTCAGCTCGGGCTTGGACAGGCTGAAGCCGGGCAGGTAGGTGCGGACCGGCTCGTCCCATTTCACCTTGCCCTCGTCGATCAGGATGGCCAGTGCGGCGCAGGTCACCGCCTTGGTGTTGGACGCGATGGCGAACAGGGTGTGCTCGTCCACCGCCGCGCCGCCGATCGCCCGTACGCCGTAGCCCCGCGTCAGCACGGGCCGGCCGTCCTTGACCACCGCGACCGACACCGCGGGCTGATCGGGGAAGCCGGCCATCACCCGCTTCACATAGGCGTCGACGGCCTCCGCGAGGGCGGCGTCGGCTGCGGCCTCCTGCGTCCACCCCGCGGAGGGCAGGGCGGCGGCGCCCGCGACGGACGAGACCAGCGCCGCGCGGCGCGTGAGGCGGATGGACATGGGCGGCTCCCGACGAACTTGTCGTCGGACGCTAGCCCGCCGCTCGCCCCGCGTCATCCCCGCCTGAACCGGCATGCAGACGGCGGGGCGGAAAATGTCCGTTCTGAAAAAACCGTAATGAAATGAAAAAGATGTAACTCGGTCGGCTCGCTGATCGCTGTTAGTCAGCACGCTGCGCGAAGGGCGATCCCGACCTCCGCATTTCCTGGCTGGGGGCCATGCCGAACTTCAAGCTCATCCTGCTCACCGGCGCCGCCCTGGCGCTGCCCGCCGGCGTCGCCTCCGCTCAGACCGCTCCGGCTCCGCAGCCCGCGCCCCGACCCGCTTCGACCCAGGCCCAAGGTCCGGCGTCGTCCCAGACGCCAACACAGACGCCGACGCAGACGCCCGCTCCGGCCGAGCCGTCCGCCGACGCTGAGACCCAGGAGGGCGAGCAGCCCGCCGCCGAGGCGACCGCGATCGGCGACGTCGTCTCGCCGCCCGTCCCAACGAGGTCCGCACCTCGATCGATTCGACCAGCTACAGCCTGGCCAACGATCTGCAGGCGGCGACGGGAACCCTGGCCGACGCCCTGCGCAACGTGCCCTCGGTCGAGGTCGATCCCGACGGCAACGTCAGCCTGCGTGGCGACGCCAACGTCACCATCCTGGTCGACGGCCGCCCCGCGACCCAGTTCAACGGCCCCAGCCGCGGCCAGATGGTGCTGCAGATTCCGGCCAGCCAGTACGCCCGCATCGAGGTGATGACCAATCCCTCCGCCGCCTACAGCCCCGAGGGATCGGGCGGGGTGATCAACCTGATCTCCAAGCCCAACGCGGTGCGCGCGGGGAACACCACCACCGGCTCGATCCGCGCCAACGTCGGCGACGACGGCCGTTGGAACATCGGCGGCAACATCGCCCATGTGATGGGCAAGACCACTTTGTCGGCCGACATCGGCGTGCGCCACGACGCCTTCCTGCAGGAGATCGAGCGCATCCGCGAGCGCTTCGACGCCGGTTCGGGCCGCTTCCTCCAGGCGCGCCAGTCCCAGAACATCGAGGGCGATTCCGACAACATCTTCGTCCGTCTGGCCGCCGAACATAACCTCGACGACAAGACCCAGCTGACCGGCGAGGTCCGCCACGTCGACGTCGACAACCTGGCCGACGCCATCGACCTCTATGAGGCCGACGCGGCCTCCGGCGGCCTGGCCTCGGCCTACACCCGCACCTCCAGCGGCGGCTTCTCGGGCCAGTTCTCGGGCGGCTCGGCGCGCCTGCTGCGCCGCTTCGACGGCCAGGGTCACGAGTGGTCCAACGAGGTCCGCTACGACCGCAACCGCTTCACCTTCGGCTTCGACACCGTCGTCGACCAGGACATCCCGCCCTCGGCGCTGTCCTACGAGACGATCGAGAACAAGAACCGCCAGGAGCAGGTCGGGATCACCAGCGCCTATGTCCGCCCCCTGTCCGACGGCGGCCGCCTGCGCCTGGGCTATGAACTTCAGGCCTCCAGCCTCGAGCTCGACAACGCCGTCGCGCGCGGCTCCGCGCCGGGCAATCTGATCCCCGACCCGATCGTCTCCAACGAATTCCACGTCGACCAGGCGGTGCACGCCCTCTACGCCACCTGGGAGCGGCCATTCGGCGAGAAGCTGTCGGCCCAGTTCGGCCTGCGTCTGGAGCAGGCCAACATCGACCTGGACCAGGTGACCACCAACATTCAGTCGTCCAACGACTATTTCCGCGCCTATCCGACGCTGCACCTGTCCTATGCCCTGGACGACACCCAGACCCTGCGCGGCAGCTACAGCCGGCGCATCCAGCGGCCCAACCCGCAGGACCTGAACCCCTTCCTGACCTACCAGGACAACCTCAACTACCGCTCGGGCAATCCGAACCTGCTGCCGCAGGAGACCGACGCCTTCGAGATCATGTGGCAGAAGCGGGTCCAGCAGACCTTCTACCAGGCCACCCTCTACTATCGCGACACCACCGACGCCTTCACCCAGGTGACCTCGGATCTGGGCGGCGGCGTCTTCCTGACCCGCCCCGAGAACCTGGGCTCCAGCACCGCCACGGGTCTTGAGCTGGTCGCCAACGGGGCGCTGCACCCGACGCTGCGCTACAACGCCAGCATCAACGCCTTCCGCCAGGAGATCGAGGCCTCGGGCATTCCGGGCGCCGTCAACCGCGAGATCGAGAGCGTGGGCGGGCGCCTGACCCTGAACTGGCAGCCGACCCAGGCCGACTTCGTGCAGCTGTCCGGCATCTGGACCGGCGACCAGCTGCTGGCCCAGGGCGTGCGCGAGCAGGCCACCCTGGTGAACTTCGGCTACCGCCGGAAGCTCAACAGCGACTGGTCCTTCCAGGCCACCGTCCGCGACGTCTTCGACGAGTTCGGCGCCACCACCTTCATCGAGACCCCGGCCTTCACCGATCGCACCAGCATGATCTTCGGCGGCCGGGCGGCCTACATCGGCCTGACCTGGACCTTCGGCTCCGGCCAGCGCCGGCCCGAGCAGTTCGACTTCTCGGCGCCCCAGACCGGCGGCTGACCGGACCGGCGGCTGATCCCGCGACGCCGGGCGGAAACCACCTTCCGCCCGGCGTGTTGCGCTCCTGCACAAGGAGCGAAGTCATGAAACGCTACGCCTACGGCTGGATCACCCTCGGCTTCTTCGTCATGTCGTTCGGCCTGCATTGGCTGTTCGGCTGGTTCGCCTTCGTCGACGAGGCCAGGGAGCACGGCCAGACCGCGCAGATCTCGGCCTATCTGGTCGAGATGAGCCGCGACACCTTCGAGAACTGGCAATCCGAGTTCCTGCAGCTGCTCTGGCAGGTCGTCGGCCTGGCCTACTTCCTCTACCTCGGCTCGCCCTCGTCGAAAGAGAACGACGACCGCGTCGAGGCCAAGATCGACGCCCTTCTGGAACTGGTCGGCAAGAAGCAGGGCCTGGAGCTGATCAAGCAGATCGACGAGAGCCACCTGCGCCACCACGGCCACGCCCAGGTGCATGTGAACCCGCCCTATGTGAAGGGCGGCGAGTAGGCTCCCCCGCCGGGACTTGTGTGACGCTGGGGCCACACCCACCTGAACGATCGCCGGACGGCGCGTCGCTTGCTTGGGAGGACGCGCCGCCGGAGTCCGCTTCTCGAAGGGATACGCCTTGAACCTTGACCTCTACTCCGACCGCGCCAAACAGGCCGTCCAGTCCGCGCAGAGCCTCGCGCTCGCCCGCCGCCACCAACAGTTCGCGCCCGAGCACCTGCTCAAGGTCCTGCTGGAGGAGCGCGACGGCCTGGCCCGCAACCTGATCTCCGCCGCCGGCGGCGACGCCCGCCGCGCCGAGGCCGACATCGAGACCGCACTCAGCAAGCGCGCCCAGGTCTCGGGCGGTTCCGGCCAACTCTACCTGGACGGCGACACCGCCCGCGTCTTCGCCGCCGCCGAGGCCGCCGCCAAGAAGGCCGGCGACCAGTTCGTCACCACCGAGCGCATCCTGTCGGCCTTGGCGAAAGAGGGCGGCGTGGCCAAGACGGTGCTCGCCGCCGCCGGCGTGACGCCTGACAAGCTCGACGAGGCCATCAACGACATCCGCAAGGGCAAGACCGCCGACTCGGCCGGCGCCGAGGACGCCTACGATGCGCTCAAGCGCTACGCCCGCGACCTGACCCTGGCCGCCCGCGACGGCAAGATCGACCCCGTGATCGGCCGCGACGAGGAGATCCGCCGCACCATCCAGGTCCTCGCCCGCCGCACCAAGAACAACCCCGTCCTGATCGGCGAGCCCGGCGTCGGCAAGACCGCCATCGTCGAGGGCCTGGCGCTCCGCATCGTCAACGGCGACGTGCCCGAGAGCCTGAAGGACAAGACCGTCATGGCGCTGGACATGGGCTCGCTGATCGCCGGCGCGAAATACCGCGGCGAGTTCGAGGAGCGGCTGAAGGCCGTGCTGAACGAGGTCGCGGCCGCCGAGGGCGGCATCGTCCTGTTCATCGACGAGATGCACACCCTGGTCGGCGCCGGCAAGGGCGACGGGGCCATGGACGCCTCCAACCTGCTGAAGCCCGCCCTGGCCCGCGGCGAACTGCACTGCGTCGGCGCCACCACGCTGGACGAGTACCGCAAGCACGTCGAAAAGGACGCCGCGCTCGCCCGCCGCTTCCAGCCCGTGATGGTCGAGGAGCCGACGGTCGAGGACACCGTCTCGATCCTCCGTGGACTGAAGGAGAAGTACGAGGTCCACCACGGGGTCCGCATCTCCGATAGCGCCATCGTCGCCGCCGCCACCCTGTCGAACCGCTACATCACCGACCGCTTCCTGCCCGACAAGGCCATCGACCTGGTCGACGAGGCCGCCTCCAGAGTGCGCATGGCCGTCGATTCCAAGCCCGAGGCGCTGGACGAGATCGACCGCCGCCTGGTCCAGCTGAAGATCGAGCGCGAGGCCCTGAAGAAGGAGACCGACAGCGCCAGCCAGCAGCGCCTGGAGAAGCTCGAGGACGAGATCGCCGACCTGGAGGGGCAGTCCGACGACCTGACCGCCCGCTGGAAGGCCGAAAAGGAGAAGGTGGGGCAGGGCGCCCAGCTGCGCGAGACCCTGGACCGCCTGCGGGCCGAACTGGCCGCCGCCCAGCGCGCCGGCGACCTGGGCCGCGCGTCCGAGATCGCCTACGGCCAGATCCCAGGCATCGAGAAACAGCTCGCCGACGCGGAAAGCCTTGAGGCGGACAAGTCCGGCCCCCTGACGCCGGAAGTCGTCGACGCCGAACAGATCGCCGCCGTCGTCAGCCGCTGGACCGGCGTGCCCGTCGACAAGATGCTTGAAGGCGAGCGCGAGAAGCTGCTCAAGATGGAGGATGCGCTCGGCGCCGCGTCGTCGGCCAGGACCGAGGCCCTGGCCGCCGTCTCCGACGCGGTGCGCCGCGCCCGCGCCGGACTGAACGACCCCAACCGCCCGCTCGGCTCCTTCCTGTTCCTGGGGCCCACCGGCGTCGGCAAGACCGAGCTGACGAAGGCCCTGGCGGAGTTCCTGTTCGACGACGAGGCCGCCATCACCCGCCTGGACATGAGCGAGTACATGGAGAAGCACAGCGTCTCGCGTCTGATCGGCGCCCCTCCCGGCTACGTCGGCTACGACGAGGGCGGCGCGCTGACCGAGGCGGTCCGTAGGCGACCCTACCAGGTCGTGCTGTTCGACGAGGTCGAGAAGGCCCACCCGGACGTCTTCAACGTCCTGCTGCAGGTGCTGGATGACGGTCGCCTGACCGACGGCCAGGGCCGCACCATCGACTTCAGGAACACCCTGATCATCATGACGTCCAACCTCGGCTCGGACGCCCTGGCCAACCAGTCGGAAGGCGAGGACGTGGAAGCCGTCCGTCCCTTCGTCATGGAGGCCGTCCGCGCCCACTTCCGGCCCGAGTTCCTGAACCGCATCGACGAGATCATCCTCTTCCACCGCTTGGGCCGCGCCCAGATGTCGGGCATCGTCCGCATCCAACTGGCCCGCTTCGAAAAGCTGCTGGCCGACCGGCGGCTGACCCTGTCCCTGGACGACACGGCCTTGGCCTGGCTCGCCGACAAGGGCTACGACCCGGTCTACGGGGCGAGGCCGCTCAAGCGCGTCATCCAGAAGGAACTGGTCGACCCGATCGCGCGGAAGCTGCTGGCGGGCGAGATCGCGGACGGGTCGGTGATCGCCGTGTCAGCGGGCGGGGAGGGGCTGGAGATCGGAAAGGCGCGGGTGCATTAGCGGCTGGTGCTGATACCTAGGCCCTGATATCTCAAGGTTATGCTGACGCAACTCTTGATGTCGAACTTCAAGGCTTGGGCGAACGCCGATGTGCGGTTCGGAAAGATCACAGGTCTTTTCGGCACGAACTCGTCCGGCAAGTCGAGTGTCATCCAGTTTCTGCTCCTCTTAAAACAGACTAAGGAGGCGGCAGATCGTGGAATCAGCCTAGCAATGAACGGGTCTTACGTAACTCTCGGGAGTTATAGAGATTTTATTCATAATCACGATGAGGCTCAGAAACTCAACTGGGGCGTCTTCTGGCGGACTCAGGATGATTTCGTCATCACCGATCCTCTGAAAAGACGCGGCGAGATATTCGCTCGTGGGAAGGACCTTGGTGTTCTCAGTACTGTGGGTGCCGCTAAGGGAGCTCCCCGGGCTGAGCGCCTCGAATATCGGCTGAGTCCCGATCATCGGTTCAAGCTTCAGCCCAAGCCTAGTGAGCCTACTGCCTTCGATTTGAAATCCGAAGGCGGGTTTGATTTTAAGCGTGCGCTTGGCCGAGCTTGGCAGTTGCCAGGGCCTGTTAAGTCATATGGTTTCCCTGACCAAGCGCTAACATACTTCCAGAACTCTGCGTTCTTGTCACAGTTCGTCTCGTCCTTTGAAGCTCAGATGGATCGGACTTTCTACCTCGGACCGCTACGAGAACATCCGAAGAGGGATTACGTCTGGTCGCGATCACGCCCCAGCGACGTCGGGCCTCGCGGCCAATTTGCGATCGAGGCAATCATTGCGGCCACAGAGGCAGGGGAGAAAAGGAACCTTGCGCCGAAGGCCCATCTGAAAACATTTCAGGAAATGATTGCGTACTGGCTCAAGGAGATGGGCCTAGTAGAGTCGTTTTCTGTTGAGGAAATTAAGGAAGGTTCTGGTATCTACCAGGCCAAGGTCAGGGTGCGCTCAGGGGCGCCTGAGGTTTTGTTGACGGAAGTTGGATTTGGGGTTTCTCAAATCCTACCGGTTCTTACGATATTGTACTATGTAGATGAAGGCTCCACTATCCTAATGGAGCAACCCGAAATACACCTTCATCCACTTGCCCAAGCGGGACTAGCGGATGTTATGATTAGCGTTGCTAAACGCCGAAATATTCAGATTGTAGTCGAAAGTCATAGTGAGCATTTCTTGCTTAGGATGCAGCGCAGGCTTGCAGAGGGGATATATCTTCTGAAGACATAAAGCTCTACTTCTGCGATGTCGAGGGGCCGGCGACTAGCCTTGAGCCTCTGAAGCTAGACCACCAAGGTGTGATTTCTAACTGGCCGAAGCATTTCTTTGGAGATGCTTTCGGGGAAACGGCTGCGGCTCAGAAAGCCAGGCTGAAGCAGTCGAGCTGAACGCTTGGATCGCGTGGTCGACACCAACGTTGCCGTGGTTGCAAATGGGCGTGACGTTACTGCGTCGAAGGCGTGCCAGATTTCATCTATTGAAGCTCTCGAAGAACTGGTGACGCGGGGTCGAATTGTCATCGACACGGGGCAAGAGATTCTATCGGAGTATCAAAAGCGGTTGAAAGCTGAGGGTCAGCCGGGCGTCGGTGACTTATTCTACCGCCACGTTCTGGACAATCTTGGTAATCCTGAACGAGTTCGCCGCGTCGATATCGACGCGCCGCGTACGAGAAATCTCACGGATGCCTTCCAACACGGAGGCCTAGCTCAGTTCGATCCAGCGGATCGACCTTTCGCACTCTGCGCTGCCGCAGGCCGGTGTAGCGTAGCGGTATCGACGGATAGCGATTGGCTCGAGAATGAGGCCGGCTTGAGGGCTTGTGGGGTCTCGGTGCGGTTCGTCTGTGGGAAGGAAGCGGCCACGCGAGCCAAGGCTTAGCCGAAAGTTTCTTGCTCAATACAGGGATCGACTCATCAGCCTCGTGGGCACCCTGCTTCCGCCCCGCGCGTTCCCCCTCCATGCCCAACCTCCACCACCTCACCCTCTCCACCGGCACATCCCTCGCTTACCGCACCGCCGGCGACCCCTCGCTCCCCGCCCTGGTCCTGATCCACGGCTTCCCCAACGCCTCGGGCGGCTTTCGCCACGTCCTCCCCGTCCTCTCCCAGGTCGCCTACGTCGTCGCCCCCGACATGCCCGGCTCGGGCGCCTCCGAGCCCCTCCCGGATCCCGGCTTCGACGCCTTCGTCGAGGCGACCGCCGACCTGCTGGAGCATCTGAACGTCGGCCCGCGGTTCCTCTATGTCCACGACTGGGGCGCGCCCGTCGGCCTGGGCCTGGCGCTGCGCGATCCCGACCGGGTGCTCGGCCTGATCGTCCAGAACGGCAACGCCCATGACAGCGGCATGGACCCCGAGCTGTGGAAGGACGCCCGCGCCTACTGGGCCGATCCCTCGCCGGAGACCGAACGCAAGGCCACCGCCCATCTAAACGCGGAGGAATTCGTCCGCGCCCAGTACGTCGACGGCCTGCCCGACGAGGTCGCGGCCCGCATCGAGGGCGAACCCTGGAAAGAGGACTGGGCGGTGCTGAACCAGCCCGGCCGGCTGGAGACCCAGATCAAGCTGATCCTCGACAACGGCCGCACTCACGTCGCCCGCTTTCCCGACTACGCCCGCTACCTCCGCGACCGCCAGCCGCCGGCCCTGATGGTCTGGGGCCGGCACGACCCCTATTTCGCCATCGACGAGACCCTGGACTGGATCAAGGCCCTGCCGCGCATGGAGGCCCACATCCTGGACGGCGGCCACCTGCTGCTCGAGACCCACGCCGCCGAGGCCGGGCGGCTGATGGCGGACTTCGTCCGGCGGAACGGGAGGGCCTGAGGGCGTCGTCTCCCGTCGGGAGAAGGACCCCGCATCGTCGGCCTTTCGCGGACTCCCAGCGAACCGGCGCCCGCCAAGCCTCTGGAATCCCGCACGAACCCTGTCGCCCAGCGTCCTATTCCCGCACCGTCCTCCAGCGGCCGCATACTGTTCGCATCCCGTCGGTGGGGAGGGCGTCGGATCCAACGCCCGACGACGGCGGGCTGTGGTCGAGCGATGAAGCCCGGGCGAAGGGTAGTCCGGGGGTCCTCGTCGGACGGCGATGGATGCCGTCCGCTTGCTCGCCGCGCGCTTCGGCGTGGACCGCTGGCTCAGCCTATGTCCCGCCCCCGCCAGCGTCAGCGATGACGACGGCGGGTGATCCGGTAAGGCCCCAACAGAGCCGCCAGCCGGAGAGCGCGCGAACCAACGACCGCGCGGGGCGGCCTGTCTCGTCGAAACGGTAACAATCCAACAGCTCCGGGCGAGGCCCGGACGCCCCGCGCCCTCCCCGACCTCCGGCGGCTCCCGCCGGTGGACGAACACGCCTGCCTTTGTCATCCCGGCCGAAGCGAAGCGAAGAGCCGGGACGCGCGCCTTCTCCCTCCCTCCCCGACGGAGGGTGGTCGCGCAGCGACCGGGTGAGGGCGGCTCGACGAGCGATTTTGAGCCGCTCCCACCCTGTCGTCGCTTCGCGCCGACATCCCTCCCTCAAGCGGGAGGGAGAAGGACGACGCCCGCCCTGTCATCCCGGCCACACTGGAGCCAGGAGGCCCCATTCGATCGACGATCGCCGACAAACAGAAACCTGTGACTGGACGCGGCTTCAAATCAGGCCATCATTCCCTATCTGTCCATCGACTCCCCAACCGGACAACGAATGCCGCCGTCACGTAAGGTCGGTGATCCAGGAGCGGGCCCCGGCGCCGCCACGATCACCGAGACAAAGCCGAAGCTTCAGAGGCCCTCGCTCTATCGGGTG
This sequence comes from Brevundimonas sp. CURTG3B2_SDJG, assembly GCF_057364705.1. Lineage (NCBI taxonomy): Bacteria > Pseudomonadati > Pseudomonadota > Alphaproteobacteria > Caulobacterales > Caulobacteraceae > Brevundimonas > Brevundimonas sp. CURTG3B2_SDJG. The sequence continues at coordinate 5,759 of NZ_JBNFOJ010000028.1, read as the reverse complement.
CTGATCCTGAACGACGACTACACGCCGATGGAATTCGTCGTCTATGTGCTGGAGCGGTTCTTCCAGAAGAGCCGCGAGGACGCGACCCGCATCATGCTGCACGTGCACCAGCATGGCGTCGGGGTCTGCGGCGTCTTCACCTACGAAGTGGCCGAAACCAAGGTCGCCCAGGTGATCGAGACCGCGCGCCGCCACCAGCATCCCCTGCAATGCACGATGGAAAAGGACTGAGAGCTTGCCCTCTTTCTCGCGTCCGCTCGAAGAAACCCTGCACCGGGCCGTTCACTACGCGAACGAGCGCCGGCACGAATACGCCACGCTGGAGCATCTCCTGCTGGCCTTGGTCGACGACCCCGACGCCGCAAACGTGATGACGGCGTGCAATGTCGACCTGATCGCGCTCAAGGCCGCGCTGACCCTGTACGTGGATACCGACCTGGCCGCCCTGGCGACCTCGGACGGCGACGACGCCAAGCCGACCGCCGGCTTCCAGCGCGTGATCCAGCGCGCGGTGATCCACGTCCAGTCCTCGGGCCGCGAGGAGGTGACCGGCGCCAATGTGCTGGTCGCCATCTTCAGCGAGCGCGAGAGCCACGCCGCCTACTTCCTGCAGGAGCAGGACATGACGCGGTACGACGCGGTCAACTTCATCGCCCACGGCATCGCCAAGAAGCCCGGCGTGGGCGAGACCCGTCCCGCCAAGGCCGCCGGCTCCAGCCCCGAGGACGCCGAGGACGCGGCCGCCGCCAAGACCGGCGGCGAGGCGCTGGAGGCCTATTGCGTCGACCTGAACGAGAAGGCCCGCAACGGCAAGATCGACCCCTTGATCGGCCGTCACGCCGAGGTCGAGCGCTCGATCCAGATCCTCTGCCGCCGCACCAAGAACCAACCCGGCTGCTGGTCGGCGACCCGGGCGTCGGCAAGACCGCGATCGCGGAAGGCCTGGCGCGCAAGATCGTCAACCACGAGGTGCCGGACGTTCTGACCGACGCCACCATCTACTCGCTCGACATGGGCGCGCTGCTGGCCGGCACACGCTACCGCGGCGACTTCGAGGAACGGCTGAAGCAGGTGGTCAAGGAACTGGAGACGCACGACAACGCCGTGCTCTTCATCGACGAGATCCACACCGTGATCGGCGCCGGCGCCACCTCGGGCGGGGCGATGGACGCCTCCAATCTGCTGAAGCCCGCCCTGGCGTCGGGCACCCTGCGCTGCATGGGCTCGACGACCTACAAGGAGTACCGCCAGCATTTCGAGAAGGACCGGGCCCTGGCCCGCCGTTTCCAGAAGATCGACGTCAACGAACCCACCGTCGACGACACGATCAAGATCCTGAAGGGGCTGAAGACCTCCTACGAAGGCCACCACAAGCTGCGCTACACCGATGCGGCCATCCGCACCGCCGTGGAGCTGTCGGCCCGCTACATGACCGACCGCAAGCTGCCGGACAAGGCGATCGACGTGATCGACGAGGCGGGGGCGTCGCAGATGCTGCTGCCCGAGTCGAAGCGCAAGAAGGTCATCGGCCAGAAGGAGGTCGAGGCCGTCATCGCCAAGATGGCCCGCATCCCGCCGAAGTCGGTCTCGAAGTCCGACACCGAGAGCCTGCGCGAGCTGCAGGCCGACCTGAATCGCGTCGTCTTCGGCCAGGAGAGCGCGATCGAACAGGTCTCGGCGGCGATGAAGCTGGCGCGGGCCGGCCTGCGCGATCCTCAGAAGCCGATCGGGGCCTTCCTGTTCTCCGGCCCGACCGGGGTCGGCAAGACCGAGGTCGCGCGCCAGCTGGCGTCGACCCTGGGCATCGAGCTGCAGCGCTTCGACATGTCGGAGTACATGGAGCGGCACACCGTCTCGCGCCTGATCGGCGCCCCTCCGGGCTACGTCGGCCACGACCAGGGCGGGCTGCTCACCGACGCCGTCGACCAGCATCCGCACTCGGTGGTGCTGCTGGACGAGATCGAGAAGGCCCATCCGGACGTCTACAACATCCTGCTGCAGGTGATGGACAACGGCCAGCTGACCGACGCCGTCGGCAAGAAGGTCGATTTCCGCAACGTCATCCTGATCATGACCACCAACGCCGGCGCGGCGGACAACGCCCGCGCCGCCATCGGCTTCGGCCGCGGCAAGGTCGAGGGCGAGGATGAGAAGGCCATCCAGCGCCTGTTCGCCCCGGAGTTCCGCAACCGCCTGGACGCCATCGTGGCCTTCAAGGCGCTGGACTCCGAGACGATCAAGTCGGTGGTGACCAAGTTCGTGATGCAGCTGGAGGCCCAGCTGGCGGACCGCAACATCACCATCGAGCTGACGGACGAAGCCGCCGACTGGCTGGCCAAGAACGGCTTCGACGAACTCTACGGCGCCCGGCCTTTGGCCCGGACGATCCAGGAGCACATCAAGAAGCCTCTGGCCGACGACATCCTGTTCGGCCGGCTGGTCCGCGGCGGGCATGTGAAGGTCGAGCTGAAGGACGGCAAGATCGCCTTCGACGTGACGCCCGCCACCGGCGCCGCGGCCAAGGTGAGCGTGGACGAAGCGGCGGACTAGCTCCGGCGCAGGCCGAGCTTTCACCGTCATTCCGGGGCTGAGCGCAGCTCAGAACCCGGAACACAGGACCGCGATCTCCTGGGTTCCGAGTTCCGCTTCGCGGCCCCGGAATGACGGCACAAGGGGGACGGGAGGCCCGCCATGCCCAAGATTCTGCTGCAGACCACCATCGAACCGACGCCCGACGACTGGAACGTCGGCCGCTTCCGGCGGCTGGCCGAACACTTGTCGTCGCTGGACGGGGTGCAGGTGGTCGCCCGCGACCGCGGCGCGCCGGCGGGGACGACCGACCCGGTGCTGGCCGGCCTGGCCGATAGCGACTTCGACCAGCTGTGGCTGTTCGCGGTGGATGTCGGCGACGGCCTGAACGCCCAGGAATGCGCGGCCATCGGGGCCTTCCGCGCCCGCGGCGGCGGGCTGATGATCACTCGCGACCACATGGACCTGGGGTCCTCGGTCTGTTCGCTGGGCGGGGTGGGGGAGGCCCACTATTTCCACTCCAGCAGTCTGGACCCCGATCCCGACCGCAACCGGCGCGACGACGTCGAGACGGGCTACATCGACTTCCCCAACTACCATTCCGGCGCCAATGGCGACTGGCAGGCGATCCGCCCGGTGGGAGACCCGCACCCGTTGCTGCGCGACGCGGACGGCGGCCTGTTGGACCGGTTGCCGGCCCACCCGCACGAGGGCGGGGTCGGAGCCCCCGACGGCGTGGCCGAGGCGCGGGTCATCGCCTCCGGCGTCAGCAAAGTCACGGGCCGGCCCTTCAATATCGCGGTGGCCTTCGAGGGCCGGGACGGGCAGGGCAGGGGCTTGGCCCAGAGCACCTTCCACCATTTCGCCGATTACAACTGGGACCCCCGCGACGGCTGCCCGAGCTTCGTCGACGAGCCCCCGGGCGACGCCATGATCCGCGACCCGGAGGCCCTGCGTCAGACCAGGCGGTACATAACCAACCTGGCCGCCTGGCTGTCGGGAGGCTGAGATGGGCGAGGCGGTGCTGACCGAGAACAACACCGGCAAGCCCGTCGCCGAATGGGTCGAGCACGGGATCAGTGCGAACCATGATCGCCCGGCTGTTCGTCCTGGCCGCCCGAAACGGCTAGCGGCGGCGGCCGCCCAGGCTGCTCAGCAGGATGGCCGCGCCGGCCAGGATGCCGGTGGTCAGCAGCGGCTTGCGGCGGGCGAAGTCCAGCCCCTTGCGGGCATGGCCCTGGTACTGGGTCGGCGCCTTGTCGACCAGGCCGTCCAGGCCGTCGATGACCCGGCCGTAGGCGTCCAGGGCCTTGCCCTTCACTTCGTTGAGCTTGCCTTCGAGCCGAAGGCGGTCGTCGCCGGTCAGGCGGCCGACGCCGCCCTGGACCTTGCCCTCCAGTTCGGTGGCGGCGCCTTCGATGCGTTGGTCGGTCATTGGAAATCCTTGAAGCTGGGTTGGGGCCCGGGGAGGCTTCAGGCGGAGCGCGCGTGACGGCGCGGGGTTCCCGGCCGCGGCGCTGGAGCGCGGGAAAGATCATCGACCGCCGTTCGTTCAATCTTGGATGACAATATAACAGTGCTGTTATATCGAGGGCCGCATGACGGAGATTCGCACCCTGGGCGCGCTGCTGCGACACCTGATCGACCTGCTGGACGGCGGGGTCGAGCAGACCTACCGCGACGCCGGTCTGGCCTACCGGCCGCGCTATACGCCGGTGGTCCGCGTGCTGCTGGCCTTCGGGCCCAGCTCGATCCGCACGATCGCGGACCAGGGCGGCATGACCCATTCGGCGGCCAGCCAGACGGTGTCGCACATGAGCGCCAACGGCCTGCTGGAGATCTCCGCGGGCGAGGACGCGCGCGAGCGGGTGGTCGCCCTGTCGCCCACCGCGGAAGCCATGGTTCCCGCCCTGCGCCGACACTGGGCGGCCACCGAGGCGGCCGTCCGGGCGCTGGAGGCCGAGATCGGCGCCCCCCCTGGCGGACATCGCGCGCGACGCCATCCAGGCCCTGGAACGCAGACCCCTGAACCACCGGATCAAGGACGGACTTTCATGACGCCTACGCCCAAATCCCTGGCGCGCGCCGCCGTCGCCGCCATCCTGGCCGTCGCCGGCCTGGGCGCGGCCTTCCCGGCGTCGGCGCAGATTCGCCCCAGCGCCGTCTACGCCGAATCCGCCACCCTGACGCCAGCGCAGCGGGTCGCGGCGATCGACGAAATCCTGGAGGTGATCGAACGGAGCTACGTTTTCCCCGAGCGCGTGCCCGCCGTCGTCGAGGCGATCCGGGCGACCCAGGCGCGGGGGCGCTACGACGTGTCCGACGCCGGCGCATTCGCCGACCTCCTGACCGCCGACCTGAGCGCGGCGGCGGGGGATCGCCACGTCTATCTGCAGCACGATCCCGAGCGCTACGCGGCGGCCCTGCGCCAGCCGGCCTCGGACGCGCGCGCCCGCCCTCGAGAGCAGGTGATGACGGCCCGGGCCCGCCGCATCCACTACGGCCTGACCGACCAGCGGCTGCTGGGCGGCAACATCCGGTATCTTCGCGTGGCGAATTCGCCTGGGTCGACGGCGGCGAGACGGCCAGGCCTGGGACGACGCCATGCGCTTCCTGCAGGGTGGAGACGCGGTGATCCTGGACATCCGGGGCAACCCCGGCGGGTCCCATGAGGCGGTTCGCTACGCCTTGAGCCATTTCATGGAGGGCGGCCGGCTGCTGATGACCTTCCTGGAGGCCGGCAAGGCGCCGGACGAGTCGTTCAGCCTGACCGATCTGCCCGCGGGACGCATGGTCGGCAAGCCGCTGTACGTGCTGACCGGCTCGAACGTCGGCTCGGCCGGGGAGGACTTCGCCTACAGCGTCCAGCAGTTCGGCCTGGGCAAGCTGGTCGGCGAGACCACGTCGGGCGGCGCGAACAACAACCGCTTCGTGCCGATCGCGCCGGGCTTCATGCTGAGCGTGTCCTTCGGCCGGCCGGTGCACGCGGTCAGCGGCGGCAATTGGGAAGGGACCGGCGTCGCGCCGGACCTGGCCGTTCCGCGAGAGGCGGCGCTGGAGACCGCCGAGGCGGCGGCGCTGGAGGCTCTGATCGCCGGCGCCCGGAACGACCCCGCCCGCCTGACCGAATACGAGTGGGCCCAGACGGCGGTGCGCGCGCAGCTGAATCCCGTCACCCTGACGGAAGAAGAGATGCGGCCCCGCGCGGGGCGTACGGCGACGCCGCCGTC
>NZ_JBNFOJ010000027.1:0-17531 GCF_057364705.1 Brevundimonas sp. CURTG3B2_SDJG | reverse complement strand
GGCTCGGCGGGCCTCGGCGCGGAGGCCGGCTCGGTCGCCTCGGGGCGGGTTGCAGGCGGCCAGCCCCAGCACGGCGGCGCTCAGGAGAAGACGGCGGATCATCGGCGCTCCTTGGAGTTCGCCCCCATCAACGCACGAAAACGGCGCGCGGAGAACCGCGCGCCGTCAAAACGCTGATCGGCCCGAGGGCCGCTCCGTCGAAAGACCTAGTCTTCCTTCGGCGTCAGGACCTGGCGGCCGCGATAGGTGCCGGTCTTCAGGTCGATGTGGTGCGGGCGCTTCAGCTCGCCGGTGTCCTTGTCCTCAACGTAGGCGTTCGTGCCCAGGGCGTCGTGGGCGCGGCGCATGTTGCGACGCGAGGGCGATACTTTGCGCTTCGGAACGGCCATGTCCGTCTCAATCTTCTTGGTCGGGCGCTGTCGCCAGCGCGAAAACAACTGCGGCGGCTCCCATGTCCTCCGGAAAGGAGGAAGAGCCGCCACGCGAGCGCGGGCTTATGCATGAAGCCGCGGGCGATTTCAAGGCGGTTCGGCGCGCCGCGTCAGGCCAGCGGCCGCTCCATGACGATGAAGTGCAGATCGTCCCGCAGCGGCAGGCCGAATCTGGGGTCGCCATAAGGGAACGGCAGGGTCTCGCCGGTCGCCGCATACCCCAGCCGCTCGTACCAGGCGATCAGGGTCTCGCGCTGAGGCAGGACCGAGATCCGCGACCGCACGGCGCCGAATCGGCGGGCCATCTCGGCATGGGCGGCCTCGACCAGGCGTCGGCCCAGCCCGCCGCCCTGAAGGGTCGGGCCGACGGACAGCATGCCGAAATAGCCGGTCCCCTCTCCCCGGTCGGCGATCAGGATGCAGCCCAGGAGCGCGCCGTCCCGCCAGGCGGTGAGCAGGTCCTGTTTCGGATCGGCAAGGATCGAGGCCAGGTCTTCGGGGTCGGTACGCTGTCCCTCCAGAAGATCGGCCTCGGTGGTCCAACCGGCGCGCGAGGCTTCGCCGCGATAGGCGCTCTCGACAAGGGCGTGCAGAGCCGGAATGTCGGCGGGCGTCGCCGGGCGCACAGTGAGGTCGGTCATGCCGCCAGCATGTCGGCGACCGCCTCGCCGATGGCAAGGGAGCTGGTCAGTCCCGGGCTCTCGATGCCGAACAGGGCCACAAGACCATCCAGGCCATGGTCGTCGCGGCCGCGCAGCTGGAAGTCCGGCTGAGGTTCCCCCGGCCCATGCAGCTTGGGTCGAATGCCGGCGTAGTCGGGGGTCAGCGCCCCATCGGGCAGGCCCGGCCAGAAATGGCGGATGTACCGTTCGAACTCGGCCATCTTGGCGGGGTCGACCCGATAGTCCTCGGTCTCGACATAGGCGAGGTCGGGCCCGAACACCCCCTGCCCGCCCAGGTCCTTGCGATAATGGGTGCCCAGCGCGCCCGGGATCGGCGGCGGATAGACCAGCCTTTCGAACGGAGCCTTGCCGGTCAGGCGGAAATAGACCCCCTTGCCCAGGTGGCGGGCGGGAATGCGGGCGGCCGGATAGCCTTCGATGCGGCTCGCGACGTCCTGCGCACCCAGGCCCGGCGCGGCGACCAGCAGCCGGGCGGTCAAGGTCGCCCTGTCCTCCCCCGCCCGCCACGATCGAAAAGCCGCCGTCCGGCAGGGGCTGGGCCCGCTCGAACGGGGTGGACAGAACGACCGAGCCGCCGGCGTCCTCGATCTCGCCCTGCAGGGCCAGCATGTAGTCGTGGCTGGCGAACAGACCGCTCTCGGGCGACAGGATGGCGGCGTGGGCGTTCAGCCCCGGCTCCAGCGCGCGAGCCTGGGCGCCGGTCAGATGCTCCAGCCCCTCGACCCCGTTCGCCGTCGCCCGCCGAAAAATGGCCTCGATGCGCTCGACCTCGGCCTCCTCGGTGGCGACGACCAGCTTGCCGCATTTTCGGTAGTCGATCTTGTGGCTGTCCAGGAAGGCGTAGAGGGCGCGCCGGCCCTGGACGCAGAACTCCGCCTTCAGCGAGCCGGTCGGATAATAGAGGCCGCCGTGGATGACCTCGCTGTTGCGCGACGAGACGCCCTGGCCGACATGCGGCTCCTTCTCGAGCACCAGCACCGCCAGGCCCCGCTTCGCCAGCGCCCGCCCGCAGGCCAGGCCGACCGCCCCAGCGCCCACGACCACAGCGTCGAAATCGAAGCTCATGCCGCGCCTCCGTACCGCCGCTTCGCCTCGGCCTCGAAACAGGCCATCAGCTTGCCGACCGCGCGGTCGAAGTTCGCTTGCAGCATCCCGTCCAGCAGGCGCGAGCGGAAGGCGAAGTCGATCATGAACTCCACCCGCGTCCCCCCAGGATCGGGAAAGAACTCCCAGCGGTTCTTCAGGTGGTGGAAGGGGCCTCTGAGCAGCCCGACCTCGACCATCGGCCGGTTCCGGTCGTGCCTTACCCAGGTGGAGAAGCGCTCGCGCAGGAAGGAGAAGCCGACCGAGGCCTCGGCGTCCTCGACGCAGATTCCGGGCCGTTCCTCGCGCCGGTTCCAGGTCCGCATGCCAGTCACCCAGGGCACGAACGACGGATAGGCCTTCACGTCCGCCACCAGCTCGGCGAGCTGGTCAGGTTGGTAGGACAGGATTCTTGTGACGCGATGGACGGCCAAGCCGGGATCAGCGCCCCGTCTGCGCCAGGCGCGCGGCCTTCAGCCGGGCGAAATCCTCGCCGGCGTGATGCGAGCTGCGGGTCAGCGGGCTCGACGACACCATCAGGAAGCCCTTGGCCCGGGCGATCGCCTCATAGGCCTTGAACTCCTCCGGCGTCACGAAACGCTCGATGGCCGCATGCTTGCGGGTGGGCTGCAGGTACTGGCCGATGGTGATGAAGTCGACGCCGGCGGAGCGCATGTCGTCCATCACCTGCATGACCTCCTCCTTGGTCTCGCCCAGCCCGACCATGATGCCGGACTTGGTGAACTGGTTGGGGTCGCGCTCCTTGACCATCTGCAGCAGGCGCAGCGAGTGGAAGTAGCGGGCGCCGGGCCGGATCTTCAGGTACAGGCGCGGAACCGTCTCGAGGTTGTGGTTGAAGACGTCCGGGGTCGCGTCGATCATCACCTCGGCCGCGCCGTCCTTGCGCAGGAAGTCCGGCGTCAGGATCTCGATCGTCGTGTTCGGAGCCTGAAGGCGGATCTGGCGTACCACCTCGGCGAAGTGGGCGGCCCCGCCGTCGGAGACGTCGTCGCGGTCCACCGAGGTGATGACCACATGGTTCAGGCCCATCTGCTGGACGGCCAGGCCGACCTTGGCGGGCTCTTCCGGGTCCAGCGGCTGCGGCAGGCCGGTCTTGACGTTGCAGAAGGCGCAGGCCCGCGTGCAGGTGTCGCCCATGATCATCAGCGTGGCGTGCTTCTGGCTCCAGCACTCGCCGATGTTCGGACAGGCCGCCTCTTCGCAGACGGTCTTCAGCCCCTTCTCGTGCACGATCGCCTTGGTGGCGTTGTACTGGCCCGAGCCCGGCGCCTTCACGCGCAGCCAGTCCGGCTTCTTCAGCACAACGGAATCGGGGCGGTTCTGCTTCTCGGGGTGACGCAACTCGGCGGGCGTCTTCTTCAGCGTGTCGATCAGCGTGACCAAGGCGTCCGGCTCCGGCTCCAGAAGGGGCTATGTCGTCCTTCCGTGCGGCGAAGGCAAGGCGCGGGGCCCCCTCACGCCGAGTAACACATCTTTTCAACGCCGGACGGGGGCTCTAGTTTGCGCGCTCAAACGACAAGGGCGCCGCCCGAGCGCCCGGACGGAGGATGTCTTTTGCGCGTACCCCTGGACCTCAAGGCCGGCGAGGAAACGGTCTTCGACGCCCTGATCGCGGCCCGCGACACGTACGGCGACAAGGAGATCCTGGAGGACCAGGACCGCAAGCCGCTCACCTACACCGGCCTGATCCGCGCCGCCTTCGTGCTGGGCCGCAAGATCGCGGCCATGACCGAGCCGGGCGAGCGGGTCGGCGTCCTGCTGCCGTCCAGCATGGGAGTGGTCGTCACCTACTACGGCCTGCACGCCCATGGGCGTGTGCCGGTGATGATCAACTTCACGGCGGGCGAACGGAACATCAAGGCCGCCCTCGCCGCCGCCGGCGTCAAGAAGCTTCTGACCGCCAAGCGCTTCATCCAGCAGGCCAAGCTGGAGGAGCTGATCGAGCAAATCGAAAGCGCGGCCGAGATCGTCTGGCTGGACGACGTCCGCAAGACGATCGGCCTTCAGGACAAGCTCTACGGCCTGATGGCCGGCATGATGCCCAAGCGTTTCCGCGTGCCGACCCAGCCGTCGTCGCCGGGCGTGATCCTATTCACCTCGGGCAGTTTCGGCGCCCCCAAGGGCGTGGTTCTCAGCCAGTCCAACCTGGTCGCCAACTGCCGCCAGGTGGCCCAGCACATCGCGCTGGACCCCGACTGGGTGATGTTCAACCCGCTGCCGACCTTCCACTGCTTCGGCCTGACCGGCGGGGTGCTGCTGCCCCTGCTGCAGGGCATGAAGGCGTTCCAGTACCCCTCCCCGCTTCACGCCAAGCAGATCACCGAGCTGCTGCCGCAGGTGAAGGCGTCGATCCTGTTCGCCACCGACACCTTCCTGAACCAGTACGCCCGTGTGGCGGCGCCGGACGACTTCGCGACGCTGAAATTCGTCGTCGCCGGGGCCGAGCGCGTGCGCGACGAGACCCACCACCTGTTCAACACCCGCTTCCACGGCCTGAAGCTGTTGGAAGGCTATGGGGCGACCGAAGCCGCGCCGGTGGTGGCCGTCAACCACCCCGACCGCAACCGCCCGGGCACCGTCGGCCAGATCCTGCCCGGCATGGAGTGGCGACTGGACCCCGTGCCGGGCATCGACGAGGGCGGCCGCCTCTACCTGCGCGGCCCCAACGTCATGCGGGGATATCTGTCGGTCGACGACCCGACGGTGATCGAGCCGCTCAAGGACGGCTGGCACGACACCGGCGACATCGTCTCGATCGACGAGGACGGCTACGTCGCCATCCTGGGTCGCGTGAAGCGGTTCGCCAAGATCGGCGGCGAGATGGTGTCCCTGACCGCCGTCGAGGGCCTGGCCAGCGCGGTTTGGCCCGAGGCGCGCCACGCCGTGGTCGCCATCCCCGACAGCCGGAAAGGCGAGAAGCTGGTGCTGGTCACCGACCGCAAGGACGCCGACGTCTCGCGCCTGGCCGAATGGGCCCGTGAGCATGGCGCGCCTGAACTGGCGGTGCCCAAGAAGATCCTGCGGGTCGGCGAGGTGCCGGTCCTGGGCACGGGCAAGACCGACTATGTCGCGATCCAGCAGATGGCCGAGCTGGACAAGGCCGCGTGAGGCCGGGCGGCCTGAAGCCTCGCCTTTGAAGGAACGCCGACTCGGCCGCACAGTGCCCGCCTCTGCAAGAGAGGGAGGGTTCCATGTTCGATAGGTTCTCCGCGTACCAGCCGCAGCTCCTCAGCGTGCTGCGCATCGTCGCCGGCCTTCTGTTCGTCTGCCACGGCACGGCCAAGGTGCTGGGCTTTCCGGCCGTCGAGGGCGTGCCTCCGCCCGGCCTCAGCCTGGCCGGCCTGTCAGGCCCGCTGGAGCTGATCTTCGGCGTCCTGCTGGTGATCGGTCTGTTCACCCGCCCCGTCGCCTTCCTGGCGGCGGGCTTCTGCGCCGTCGGCTACTGGGCGGTGCACGGCCTTCAGAACTTCATCCCCATGGTCAACGGCGGCGAGACGATCGTGCTCTACTGCTTCGTGTGGCTGTACTTCGTGGCCGCCGGCCCGGGCCCGTGGTCGGTGGACGCAGCGATGAAGAAGACCTGATCAGCCGATCCGAACGCTCGTCATCGAGATCGATCCGCCCTCGATGACGTCGTTGAAGAAGCTCACGTCGTCGCCCGGCCTTCGCTGGGCGGCGACGTAGAGCAGCGGCAGGTAGTGTTCGTCGGTCGGCACGCTCAGCTGGGCGTCCTCGGCCAGATGCACCCAGTCGATCAGGGCGTCGTCGTCGCCCCTGAACAGGGCGGCCTTGACCGCCTCGTTGAAGTCGACCGCCCAGTCGTAGGGTCCGCCGCCGTCGCGCTTCCAGCGCCGCAGGTTGTGCACGAAGTCGCCGGATCCGGCGATCACTATCCCCTCGTCCCGCAACGGGTTGAGCCGCCGGGCGAGTTCGAAATGCCCGCGGGCGTCCAGTCGCCGGTTCAGCGACAGCTGGACGACCGGAACGTCCGCCGCGGGCCAGACATGGGCCAGGACGGACCAGGTCCCGTGATCCAGCCCCCATTGGGTCGTCGGCGCCGCCCCGGTGAGCTCGGCGACCCGGCCGGCCAGCTCCGGTGACCCCGGCGCGGGATACTGCATCGCATGAAGTTCGGTGGGAAAACCGCCGAAATCGTGGATGGTTTCTGGCTGCGCCTGCGCCGTCACGCCCAGGCCAGCCGTTTCCCAGTGCGCCGAGACCATGACCACCCCCTTCGGCTTGCCGACCGCCTGGCCCAGAGCGCGCCAGGCGTCCGCATAGGGCCCGCCCAGCGCGTTCATGGGCGAGCCGTGGCCGAAGAAGATCGCCGGCTGCCGGGTCATGGTCAGCCGAACAGCTTCTTGGCCGTTTCGGCCACGTAGCGGCCCTGCCAGCGGGCGCCGTCCAGCTCGTTGTCGCTGGGCATGCGGGCGCCCGTGCCGCCGGTGATGGTGGTGGCGCCGTAGGGCGAGCCGCCGGTGATCTCGTCCATCGTCTGCTGGCCGCTCCAGGCGTAGGGCAGGCCCGCGATCAGCATGCCGTGGTGCAGCAGGGTCTGGATCAGGCCGATCAGGGTGGTCTCCTGGCCGCCGTGCTGGGTGGCGGTCGAGGTGAAGGCCGAGCCCACCTTGCCGACCAGCGCGCCCTTCATCCAGACGCCGCCCGTCTGGTCCCAGAAGTTGCGCATCTGCGATGCCGCCGTGCCGTAGCGGGTGCCGGCGCCCACGATCACCGCGTCATAGTTCTCCAGATCGGCAGGGACGGCGATCGGCGCTTCCTGGTCCAGCTTGTAGCCGCTCGACCGGGCCAGTTCCTCCGGCACCAGTTCAGGTACGCGCTTGATGTCCACGACGGCGCCCTCGACCGAGCGCGCGCCTTCGGCGACCGCCTCGGCCATCCGTTCGATATGACCGTAGGTCGAGTGATAGAGAACCAGGATCCGAGGCATGACGCCCTCCGATGAGACGACGGAAAATCGCCACAGTGTCTGTGACGAACTTCAGATGGCCCGGCTCGGCGTCGGCCGCAAGTCTCATCCTTCGAAATCTTGCGAACCCCGGCGAAGGTTCCCAGATCGATGGGACCAGCGAGGGAGAACCGCATTGTTCGATCATCTGTCCGTCGGCGTCCGCGACCTTGAAGCCGCCCGCCGCTTCTACGGAGCCTTCTTCTCGCCGCTGGGCTGCGCCCTGGCCTCCGAGAAGGCGGGCGAGCTGGGCTTCGGCCCGGGCGGCGAGACCAGCCTGTTCTTCCTCTATCCGGTTCAGGGTGAGCAGGTCGGCGGCCTGGGAACCCACATCGCCTTCGCCGCCGACAGCCGCGCGGCGGTGGACGCCGCCTTCGCCGCGGCCGTGGCCGAGGGCGCGATCGTGATCCGGCCGGCGGGCGAGCATCCGGACATCTCGCCCACTTACTACGGCGCGGTGCTGCTGGATCCGGACGGCAACAAGCTGGAGATCGTCGCCGGCACGATGCACTAGCCCGGCGGCATGCGCTCGAAGGCCGTCAGGGCCGGATCCAGATCGTCCCAAGCCAGTTCGCGCACCGCATAGGTGACGACCCGCGGCCGGAACCGTTCGGGCGCGTCCAGGCTGGCGGCGTGGATCGCGGTCAGCTCCGGCCGCTCGGGAAACGTCACGTAGACTGGCGCTCCGCACGTGGGACAGAAGGCGTAGAGCTTGTCGCTTCCGCTGTCGCCGGCGACCCGCCAGGTCCTGACTTCACCCGTGATTGTCACATTCGCGCGGCTGCCGAAGGTCAGATAGGAGTTGTGGCCTGTCCCGCCGCGCCTCTGGCAGTCGCGGCACCGGCAGTGCACCTGCACCAGGGGCTCGTTCCTCGCCTCGTAGCGGATCGCCCCGCACGCGCATCCGCCCAGATAGGGCTCGGCCATGACTCAGGCCGCCTTCGGCTTGGCGAAGACGTCGAGGCCCTTGCCCGTCTCAAGCAGCGACTTCAGGCTGGACAGGACGATCGGCCAGCCCTTGCTGACGCCGTTCGCCATGCCGCTGCCGGCGATCAGGTCGTCGTGGCTGACCGTCAGCCGCACCATGTCCTCATAGGGCTCGATCTCGAAGGTCACCCGGCTGTAGGCCTCGGGGTCGTCGGCCTGGGACTGGTTGGCCCAGGTGATGACGAGACGGCTCGGCGGAGCGATCTCCACCACCTCGCCGACCAGTTCGACGGTCCGCTCGTCGTTGGCGCGGACATGCTCCCAGCGCGATCCCGGCGTCCAGTTCGAGACGTTCTCGTGACCCCAGTAGCGGCGCGCGATCTCGGGCCGGGTGATGGCCTCGAACACCTTTTCGGGCGTCGAGACGATGTAGGTGACGTAGACGAAGCGGGTCTTCTCGGCGGTCATCGCTCTTCTCCTTCGAGCTCTTGTTTCAGGTCGTGAAGCAGGCTGAGCCGCTCACGTTCGAACTTGCGCACCCACCGCTCGTAGACCTCGTGGATCGGCACGGGATTGATGAAGTGCAGCTTCTCGCGGCCCCGCCGGACGACGGCGACCAGATTGGCCTCCTCCAGGATCCCGAGGTGCTGCGTCGCCGACTGCCGGGCCATGTCCAGGTGCTCGCAGAGCTCGCCCAGGGTCCGCCCGTTCCTCTCGTGGAGGAGGTCGAGCAGCCTTCTGCGGCTAGGATCGGCCAGCGCCTTGAAGACCTTGTCGGCGTCCATCGGTTCCTCACGGATGCGAGGCTCAATATGCAGGTAAATGCCTGCATGTCAAACCTGCCGATCGATCCGCATGCCGCCGGACGGCCGCCCCTAACGGCCCAGGGGGCAGACGCGGTCGTAGAAGGCCTTGTTCGCCGGGGTCTTCAACCCTCTCGACAGGCGGAAGCGATGCTCGACGACCATCGCCTGCTGCTCGATGTTCAGACCATCCCACAGGCAGTCGACGCCCAGAGGATATTCGTAGGACTGGGGCCTGTCGCCGGCCCTCAGTTTGCCCGTCAGCAGGTTCACCCCCTGCTGGGCCTGCCAGACATGGGTCAGTTCGTGGATGAAGGTCGCCTGGCGGCCCAGGGGGCCCCGCGTCAGATCGTCAAGCAGCGTGGTCCCGGGCCACACGATCCACTCCCGCCCGAACCAGCGCCCGGGCACGAAGGCGCGATCGAAGGGCCAAGGGGCCTTCAGGATGCGGACGGTGTCGTAGCGCAGCCCGTTCCCGAACGCCTCGCGCGCCAGGTCGATCTCGGCGGATGTCAACGGCCGCTTGATCATCAGCCGTTCATAGGGGCGGCGGCGCGCCGACGTAACCGCCGGTCGGGCTGACCCATTCCCAGTGCCAGGGTTCATAGGCGTAGGGGATGAAGCCGAAGCGTTCGGCGTTCTTGACCAGCCAGCGGTAGGTGGCACCTCGGGTCATGTGCAGGCGGCTGGCCGGCGAGGTGTTGTCCACCCCCAGACCGGGCGCCTGGCCGACGTACAGATCCACCGCCGTGCCCGTCCGGTGCGGCGAGCAGAGGGCCCGGCGCAGACCGTCGCAATTGCCCGACTGGGCACAGCGCGCGGCGTCGGCCTCGGGATCGCGGAAGCCCGAGAAGATCTGCAGCAACTCCGGATTGGCCGCCACCTCGGGCACCTCGGCCCGCGCCGCGGCGACCATCTCGCGATAGGCGTCCAGCACGTCGCGGCGCAACAGGCGGGTCAGACGATCCGCGTGCTCCTCGGACTCGACCAGATAGCCGAGCTGATAGAGCGGCGGCGGATCCGGGCAAGGCTCCTGGCGCACCCGGGCCATGATGAAGGGCCGGCGCTCCTGCCAGACGCCGCGGAAGACCTGGAAGGTCTCCGCGTCGAACCAGCCCGTCGGCGGCAGCCCCCGAGCGTACTGGAAGTCCGCCAGCGCCCGGGCGAAGCGCGGCGTGCCGGGGGCGCAATCCGTGCCGATCTCCTTCTGGATCAGAGGGAGATACGTCTCCCAGCCCCATTCCGCGCCGTTGAACGGCGCCCACTGCATCGACTGGAACGAGACCCGGTTGGCGAAGGCCGGGGCGCCCCATTCGACGGGATCGGCGTCGCACCGTTCGCCCCTGGCGTCTCCCCTCCCCTGCGCCATCGCCGCGCCGGCGGTCAGCCAGACGGCGCCGGCGCACAACAGGGAAAGAAGACGGCTGGGCGGCATGACGGCAGGTGACCCTACCTCGCCGCCGGCCGCAAGGGCTGTCACCCCTGAGCGGGCCAGACCTGTGGAGGGCACGCAGCAGCCTCGCGCGCGGCGCGCAAAGGCGGCATGGTGAAGCTGCGGCCGACTCAGGGGCCGTCGCAGCCGGACCCGTCCATGACCGACGCCGCCGCCTCCCCCGCCGCCCCACGGCGATCGAACGCCGTCCTGGCCGCCTTCTCCACGGTCTGCCTGCCGCTGGCGGCGTTCGGCGTGGCCCTGCCGGTCACCCTGCCGGAGTTCTACGCCACCTTCGTGGGGCTGGAGCTCGGCGTGGTCGCGACGGTGTTCATGGCCGTGCGCCTGATCGACATCACCTTCGACCCCTTCATCGGCTGGGCCATGGACCGGACGAAGACCCGCTTCGGCCGCTATCGCCCGTGGATGATCGCCTCGACGCCCATCCTGATGCTCGCGGCGCTGATGATGTTCGTCGTGGTCCAGCCCGGCGCGGGCGCCGCCTACCTCTTCGGCTGGCTGCTGGTGCTCTACCTCGGCTTCTCGATCGCGACCCTGGGCCAGCTGGGCTGGGCCTCGGTCCTGGCCCCGGAATACGACCAGCGCAGCCGGGTCTACGGCTGGTGGCAGGTGTTCAACATCATCGGCGTGATCTTGATCCTGATCCTTCCGACGGTGGTGGTGCAGCTGAAGATCGGCGACTACGCCGACGGCGTCCGCATCATGGGTTGGGCCATCCTGATCGCCCTGCCGGTGACCATCGGCCTGGCCCTGTTCACCGTGCCGGAGCCGGTCAACGCCGGCGCCGCGCCGCACGGGGGACCGAGCGCCTACCTGGGCCTGTTCAAACGCAAGGCGGTTAGAAAACTGCTGTTCGCCGACGTCCTGCTCGGAGTCGCGCCGGGCATCACCGGCTCGCTGCTGTTCTTCTTCTTCGGCCAGATCAAGGGCTATGGGCACACCGAGGCCTCGTTGTTCATGCTGCTGTACTTCGTCGCCGGCCTGGTCGGCGCGCCGTTCTGGGCGTGGCTGGCGACCAAGGTCGGCAAGGACCGGGCCTTGGCCATCGCGAGCCTGGCGTTCGCCGGCCTCTACATTGGCGCGACCCTGGTCCCGGGGGGCAGCTTCGCCCTGACGGCGGTGGTGATGTTCCTGGCCGGCCTGCCCTATGCGGCGGGTCTGTTCCTGCTGCGAGCCATGATGGCCGACGTCGGAGACGAGGTCCGGCTGGAGACCGGCGTGGATCGCACCGGCCTGATGTTCTCCATCCTGTCGGCCACCACAAAGATCGGCCACGTGGTCGCCCTGATCCCCTACCTGATCCTGCAGTGGGTGGGCTTCAGGGCGGTGCCCCCGCCCGGCGGCAACAGCGAGTTCTCGCTGCTGGCCCTGCAGGTCCTGTTTATCCTCCTGCCCGGCCTGCTGTTGGCGGCGGCGGCGCTGGTGCTAAAGAACTACCCCCTGACCCCGGCCCGGCACGACGAGATCCGCAAGGCCCTCGAAGCCCGAGACGCCAAGACCGAGACCGCATGACCTCGCCCATCGATCGCCTGACCGCCATCATGGCGCGACTTCGCGCGCCCGTCGGCGGCTGCCCCTGGGACGTGGAGCAGACCTTCCAGACCATCGCGCCCTACACGCTGGAAGAGGCTTACGAGGTCGCCGACGCCATCGAGCGCGGCGATATGGACGACCTCAGGTCCGAGCTAGGCGACCTGCTGTTCCAGGTCGTCTTCCACGCCCGGATGGCCGAGGAACAGGGGCTGTTCGCCTTCGACGACGTGGCGAACGCCATCTCCGACAAGCTGGAACGGCGCCATCCGCACGTTTTCGGCGAGGCGGCGTCCCTGGGTTCGGCCGGCGAGGTCAAGCAGCGGTGGGAGGACATCAAGGCCGCCGAGCGCAAGGCGAAGGACCAGCACGGCGTGCTGGACGACGTGCCCGTCGGCCTGCCCGCCCTGGCGCGCGCCGCCAAGCTGACCAAGCGCGCCGCCCACGTCGCTTCGACTGGCCGTCGACCGCCGAGGTTATGGAAAAGCTGGACGAGGAGGTCGCCGAGCTGAAGGTCGAGATCGCCGCCGGCGACCTGGACAAGGCGCGCGGCGAGCTGGGCGACCTGCTGTTCGTGATGGCCAACCTGGCGCGGAAGCTGGGAGTCGAGCCCGAGGAGGCCCTGCGTGGGGCGAACGCCAAATTCGTCCGCCGGTTCGGCTTCATCGAGGCGGAACTGGCCAAGGACGGGCGGACCCCGGAGCAGTCGGATCTGGCCGAGATGGACGGCCTATGGGATGCGGCCAAGGCGGCCGAACGCGAGGGCGCCGCATGACCGCCGACCGTCACGATCCCGGCGGCAAGGTGCGGCTGGCGCTGATGGAGGGAGTCAGGGGCGACGCCGTCTTCAGCGAGGACGGCCGCTATCGGCCGCTGATGCGCCGCTGGCGGGGCGACGCCTTTCCCGACCACTACCTGCTGTTCATCGGCATGAACCCGTCCACCGCCGACGCCGCGGTGAACGACCCGACCTGCGCGCGCGAATGGACCTTCGCTCAAAGAGAAGGGTTCGACGCCATGATCAAGGCCAATGTCGGCGACTATCGCGCCACCGATCCCAAGATGCTGCTGCAGCCGGGCGTCGTGGCCTCCTCGCCCGCCAACCTGCCGGCGATCCGCCAGGCGGCGGCGGGCGCGGCGCGGGTGATCTTGTGCCACGGCAAGCTGAACAAGGCCTTGGCGCCCGCCGGCCAGGCCCTCGTGAAGGCTCTGATCGAAGACGGCGTGCCGCTGTGGTGCTTCGGGACCAACGCCGACGGCAGCCCCAAGCACCCGCTCTACCTGCGGGGGGACACGCCGATCATCCGCTGGACGCCGAACGCCTAGGCGCCCTGGCCGAACTGCCGCTCGAACCGTCCCAGCGCCGCGGGATGCAAGCGCACGGTCACGTGGGTTCGCCCGGCTGCGTCGGTCTCGCGCCCGGTGACGCGGCCGTTGGCGTAGAGCCAGGCCAGCGCCTCGCCCTGGTGGGGCTCCAGCACGACCTCGGTTTCGGGATCGTCGTCGATCAGGCCGGCGATGGTTTCGCGCAGGGGCTCGATCCCCTCCCCGGTCCAGGCGGAGACGGCCACGGCCTGGCCTTGCGCGCGCAGGCGCTCGGCCTGGCCCAGAACGGCCTCGCGGACCTCGGCGTCCAGGAGGTCGACCTTGTTCCAGACCTCAAGCACGCGGCGGGTTTTTCCCTCGACCGTGGGAATCTGCTTCAGGACCGCCTCGACGTCCTTGGCCTGGGCGTCGGAATCCGGGCTGGCGATATCGCGGACGTGCAGGATCAGGTCCGCCTCGCCCACCTCTTCCAGGGTGGCGCGGAAACTCTCGACCAGTTCGTGCGGCAGGTCCGAGATGAAGCCGACGGTGTCGGAGATGATCGCGGCCGGCCCTGCGGCAGGCGGATGGTGCGCTGGGTGGTGTCCAGGGTGGCGAACAGCAGGTCCTTGGCCAGGACCTCGGCCCCCGTCAGCCGGTTGAACAGCGTCGACTTGCCCGCGTTGGTGTAGCCGACCAGGGCGACGGTCGGGAACGGGACCTTCTGGCGAGCCTTGCGATGCAGGCCACGCGTACGGCGCACCTCTTCCAGCTCGCCCTTCAGGCGGACGATGCGGTCGGCGATCAGGCGGCGGTCCAGTTCGATCTGGGTTTCGCCCGGGCCGCCCGTGCTTCCTGTGCCGCCCCGCTGGCGTTCCAGGTGGGTCCAGGTGCGGACCAGGCGGGACCGTTCGTAGTCCAACCGCGCCAGCTCGACCTGCAGCCGGCCCTCCTTGGTGCGGGCGCGGCGGCCGAAGATTTCCAGGATCAGGCCCGTACGGTCGATGACCTTGGCATCCCAGGCCTTCTCAAGGTTCCGCTGCTGCACCGGCGACAGATCATCGTCGACAACCACGGCCTCGGCGTCGGCGGCGCGGACCAGGGCGGCCAGTTCGTCGACCTTGCCCGAACCGAACAGCGTCGCCGGCGCGGCTTGCGCACGCGCACGATCTCCTCGGCGCGCACATCCAGGTCCAGCGCCCGGGCCAGGCCCGCGGCCTCCTCCAGACGTTCTTCGGCCAACCGCGAGCTCTCGCTGCGGCCGTCGGGATGGATGACGACGGCCCGGATCAGCGGGACGGCGTGGTCGATCAGTTTCGTGCTCAGAAGTTCAGACTCTCATGAAGACGTCATCCTCGGGCGAGACCCGAGGATCGGATGATCCGGTTCAAGCGACAGATAGGCGTCCGTCGGTCGGAGAGCCATCCCACGCCCGTGAGGCGCACGACGTCCGATCCTCGGGTCAAGCCCGAGGATGATGGCGGAAGGGAGATCAATCCTCGTCCGCTTCCGGCTCGTACAACTGCACCGGCGCGGAGGGCATGATGGTCGAGATGGCGTGCTTGTAGACCAGCTGCGACTGGCCGTCGCGACGCAGCAGGACGCAGAAGTTGTCGAACCAAGTCACGATGCCCTGAAGCTTGACCCCGTTGACCAGGAAGATGGTCAGCGGCGTCTTGGTCTTGCGCACCGAGTTGAGGAAGGTGTCCTGAAGGTTCTGGCGTTTGTCTTGCGACATGGCGGGTAGGTCCCGTTCTTGATTGTTCTCCGGCCGTGGGAGCGGCGCGGGGCCGGCTGGCGGCGCAACCACCATAAGCGTCAACAGCGACCGATCAATCTCAATCCGCCAGTCTCGGCTCCGACGAGAACCGACAGCCGATCAAATCGCGTCGCGCGCGCCGCGTTCCATATAGAGCTGGCGCAGGCGGGTCGCGATCGGGCCGGGCTTGCCGTCGCCGATCTTCACGCCGTCGATCGACACCGCCGGCATGACGAAGGCGCCCGCTGCGGTGAAGAAGGCCTCCCGGGCCCGCTTGGCCTCGTCGACCGTGAAGGCGCGCTCCTCCAGCTCGATCCCCTCCTCCTTCAGGATGTCCAGCAGTGTCGTGCGCGTGCACCCTTTCAGGATGTTCGCCTGGGTGTCGCGCGTGCGCAGCTTGCCGTGCTCGTCGATGATCCAGGCGTTGGTCGACGAGCCTTCGGTGACCAGGCCCATGTCGTCGACCATCCAGGCCTCGTAGGCCCCACGATCCTTGGCGATCTGCTTGGCCAGGATGTTGGGCAGCAGGCCGACCGTCTTGATGTCGCAGCGCCCCCAGCGAATGTCCGGGGTGGTGACCACGGCCACGCCGTTGGCGGCGACGGCGTCGGTCTTCAGTGGGCTGATCGAGCGGGAGGTGACGATGACGCTGGGCGGCGTGCCCGGCGGCGGGAACGGATGGTCCCGACGCGCCGTGCCCCGGGTGACCTGCAGATAGACGATGCCGTTCTTCACCCGGTTGCGCCGGATGGTCTCCTTCAGCACCTGGGTCAGGGCCTCGCGCGACATCGGAATGTCGATGCGCAGTTCGGTCAGGCTGCGGTGCAGCCGGGTCATGTGCCCGTCGAAGTCGGCCATCCGGCCGTCGAACACCGACCAGACCTCATAGACGCCGTCGGCGAACTGGAAGCCGCGGTCCTCGACATGGACCGTGGCCTGTCCATGCGGGACATACTGGCCGTTGACATAGGCGACGCGGCTCATTCCTCGACGGATCCTTCTTCATCCTCGCCGCCGCGGGCCGGCGACACGCCCAGCGACTTCAGCTTCCTGTGCAGCGCCGAACGCTCCATGCCGATGAAGGCGGCCGTGCGCGAGATGTTTCCGCCGAACCGCATGATCTGGGCGGCCAGGTATTCGCGCTCGAACACCTCGCGGGCCTCGCGCAGCGGCAGCGCAATGATCCGCTCGGCGCCCAGGGTGCCGGTGGAGTTGGCGTTGGTGGCCTCCGACGGCAGGGCGTCGGCGCCGATCGGCTCGTTGACGTCGCCCGTCGCCAGGATCAGCAGGCGTTCGACGTTGTTCCTCAGCTGGCGCACATTGCCCGGCCAGGGATGGACCTGCAGCACGGCGATCGCGTCGTCGCCCAGCCGCCGGCGCGGCAGGCCCTGCGACGCCGCCAGGCTCTCGATGAAGTAATCGACCAGCTCCTGAATGTCCTCGCGCCGCTCGGACAGCGCCGGCACGCGGATGGGCACGACGTTCAGCCGGTGGAACAGGTCCTCGCGGAAGCGGCCCTCGGCGATCTCCGTCTTCAGGTCGCGCGAGGTCGAGGTGATGACCCTCACATCGACCTGGACGTCCTGCTCGCCGCCGACCCGGCGGAAACGCTGCTCGACCAGGACGCGCAGCACCCGGCTCTGGCTCTCGCGCGGCATGTCGCCGACGTCGTCCAGGTAGAGAGTGCCGTTGTGGGCGCGCTCGAACACGCCGATCTTGCGCGGCCGGCCGTCGCCGCCCTCTTCGCCGAACAGCTCCAGGTCCAGGCGTTCCGGCGTCATGCCGGCCGCCGCGATGGCGACGAACTCGCCGCGGGCCCGGGCGCTGGCCTCGTGGATCTGGCGCGCCACCAGTTCCTTGCCAGAGCCGGGCGGCCCGGAGATCAGCACGCGGCTGTTGGCGGGCGCGACTTGGCGATGGTGCTGCGCAGGGCCTGGCCGCCGCCGACTTGCCCGATGAGGGCCGGTGGGCGCCGCCGACCTGCGCCCGCAGGCGGCGGTTCTCGCGCTTCAGGGCAGAGGCCTCCAGGGCGCGTTGGACGACAACCACCAGCCGGTCGGACTTGAACGGCTTCTCGATGAAGTCGTAGGCGCCGCGCTGCAGGGCGCTGACCGCCGTCTCGATATTGCCGTGGCCCGAGATCATGACGACGGGCAGATCGGGGTCCAGCTCCTTGATCAGGTCCAGAAGCTCCAGCCCGTCCAGGCCGCCGCCCTGCATCCAGATGTCCAGCAGCGCCAGCGACGGGCGGCGCGCCCGGATCGCGGCCAGGGCCTCGTCGGAGTTGGAGGCCACGCGCACGGCGTGTCCCTCGTCCTCCAGCAGGCCCGAGACCAGATCTCGGATGTCGGCCTCGTCGTCGACGACCAGGATGTCGGCTCCGGTGGAACGCATGACGCCTCGCTATTCGGCCGCCGGAGGGACGTGGACCGGGACGAGCGCGCGCCTGCTCGTCCGCCCGCCGCCGGTCGGCTTGGTCGGTTGACGGTTATTCGGGAGGGGATCGAGGGAGGCACTACCTTAGGGCGACCTCGATCGAGGGGTTTCCGCCTGTCGGCCAGGCTTTCCGA
>NZ_JBNFOJ010000026.1:0-17561 GCF_057364705.1 Brevundimonas sp. CURTG3B2_SDJG | reverse complement strand
GGTCTGGGTCGCCTTTCCCCGAGACCACGCCCCAGCCGTCCGCGCGCATGCTTGTGAGCGTCCGTCGCCGGCCAGGGCAGGACGGCGCGCCAGTCGGGCGTCATGGCCGGGTGAACTCCACCACCGTCAGCGAGCCGCCGGCGACGCGCCGCGCGCTCTCGCTCTTGCGAAGGCCGGGGATGCGTCCGAACGCCTTGAGCAGCGCCGCCTGGCCGGGGGCGTCGTTGATGGGCCTGAACGTGCGGAGCGTTCGCCCGCCGCGGTCGCGCAGGTGAAGGTCGCGATCGCCGACTTCCGAAGTCGATCGACCCGATCGTGTCATAGGGAATCCGCTCGGGGCCGCTCTTGCCCGCCTTCACCGACAGGGCGCCGTCTTCGAACCCGGCCTCCACCGTCCGGGTGGCCATCGCCATGATGAAAACCACCGGAGTCAGGGCCGCGAAGCCGACGAGCAGGCCCAGGACCTTCGCCGAACCGAAGCCGTTGACGAAGTCCGCCGCCCGGTCGAAGCCGACGACGCCGAACAGCAGCGCGCCGAGCAGGATCAGATAGGCCGCGACCCCCAACAGCGACTTGCCGCGGTCAGTGTCCTTGAAGCGGACGGTGTTCATGATCGACCTCCCTAAAGCCTCTTCCGTTCACGGATGGCGACACCGGTGGAAAAACGCTTGCCAAATTGTGCAATGCAATGTCCCTTTACCGCCCGAGCGCGAGCACGTCATGCCCGCCTGGGATCGCCGATGAAAAAGATCGAAGCCGTCATCAAGCCTTTCAAGCTGGATGAAGTGAAAGAGGCCCTGCAGGACGCGGGAGTCCAGGGCATGACCGTGCTGGAAGCCAGGGGATACGGCCGCCAGAAGGGGCATTCCGAACTCTATCGCGGCGCCGAATACGTCATCGACTTCCTGCCCAAGATCAAGATCGAGGTGGTGGTTCCCGACGACCTCGCCGCCTCGGTGATCGAGGCCATCCAGACCGCCGCCCACACGGGCAAGATCGGGGACGGCAAGATCTTCGTGTCCGAAGTCCTCGACGTCATCCGCATCCGCACCGGCGAGACGGGGGCCCAGGCCGTCTGACCGCCCGAACCACCGGCCGCCTTTCGGGGCGGCCGTTTCCTTTGAACCTCCCCACCCAAGAAACGGACCTCGAAGAATGAGCGCCAAGAAGATCCTCTCGGAGATCAAGGAGAAGGACGTCCGTTACGTCGATCTCCGCTTCACCGACACCAAGGGGCGGATGCAGCACGTCACCTTCGACATCGACCTGGTCGACGAGGAGTTCCTCGAAGAGGGCACGATGTTCGACGGCTCGTCCATCGCCGGCTGGAAGGCCATCAACGAGTCCGACATGCTGCTGAAGCCGGACCTGTCGAACTTCTGGATCGACCCCTTCTACCAGCAGACGACGCTGTTCCTGTTCTGCGACGTTCTGAACCCCGACACCGGCGAGCCCTACAACCGCGACAGCCGCTCGATGGCCAAGAAGGCGCTGGCCTACGTCCAGTCTTCCGGCGTGGGCGACACCGTCTTCTTCGGGCCCGAGGCCGAGTTCTTCATCTTCGACGACGTGCGCTGGAGCACCGCTCCGCACGACACCGGCTACACCTACGATTCGATCGAGCTGCCGGCCAACACCGGCGCTGAATATTCCGAAGGCAACATGGGTCACCGCCCGGGGCCCAAGGGCGGCTACTTCCCGGTCAACCCGACCGACAGCGCCCAGGACCTGCGCGGCGAGATGCTGGGCGTGATGCGCGACCTGGGCATGCAGCCCGAGAAGCACCACCACGAGGTGGCTCCGGCTCAGCACGAACTGGGCCTGAAGTTCTCGGACCTGCTGACCATGGCCGACCGCCTGCAGCTGTATAAATACGTGATCCACAACGTGGCCGCGGCCTATGGCAAGTCGGCGACCTTCATGGCCAAGCCGACCTTCGGTGACAACGGCTCGGGCATGCACGTGCACCAGTCGATCTGGCGTGACGGCAAGCCCCTGTTCGCGGGCGACAAGTACGCCGGCCTGTCGGACGTGTGCCTGTGGTACATCGGGGGCATCATCAAGCACGCCAAGGCGATCAACGCCTTCGCGAACTCGACGACCAATTCCTACAAGCGCCTGGTGCCGGGCTATGAAGCTCCGGTGAAGCTGGCCTATTCGGCCCGCAACCGCTCGGCCTCGATCCGGATTCCGTGGGTCAACTCGCCCAAGGCCAAGCGCATCGAAGCCCGCTTCCCCGACCCGATGGGCAACCCCTACCTGACCTTCGTGGCCCTGCTGATGGCCGGCCTGGACGGCATCGAGAACCGATCGATCCGGGCGCGGCGGCCGACAAGAACCTGTACGACCTGCCGCCGGAAGAGCGCGGCAACATCCCCGAGGTCTGCGGCTCGCTGCGCGAAGCGCTCGAGAACCTCGACAAGGACCGCGCCTTCCTCAAGAAGGGCGGCGTCATGGATGACGACTTCATCGACAGCTACATCGAGCTGAAGATGGAGGAGGTGATGCGCCTGCAGCTTCACCCGCACCCGGTCGAATTCGACATGTACTACAGCTGCTGATCGACAGCCGGGGCTGACGATCGAGGGCGCGGACGGGAGACCGTCCGGCGCCCTTCTCGTTTGTCGTCCCAGCCGACGGCGGCTTCGTCATGAATCTTCCTCACGGCGTCGCCCGGCCTCCGAGGCCTGGCGGGCCGATCGCTGACGGGCCAGGTCGGCTTCGAACGCCGCCCTCAGTTCGCGCGAGAGGGCGGGAAGCGCCGTCCGGTCCACAAAGGCGTCGGCGTCGCCGGCCGCCTGACGCCGTCGCCGCTCGAAGATGTCCGAAAGGCTGGGGTGGTTGGCCAGCAGGATGTCCACCGGCATGGCGTCCAGCCGGTCGAAGGTGGCTCGGAAGTCCGAAACGATCTGCGGATACTCGGTGTTGTCCACCAGGGTCGCGCCGGCCACGCTGGCGCTGCAGAAGAACATGACGGTCAGCGTCTTCCCGCCCTGGATCACCGGCATGGTCCAGCTGGTGCAGCCGGCGGTGTGCCCTGGCGTGACCCGGGCCGTCAGCACCGTTCCGCCCAGCTCGACCGTGTCGCCGTCGCGGACCGTCCGGTCGACGGACACAGCGGGGAAGCGGCCCTCGTAGTTGGCCAGGCCGATGTGACGGCCGCTTTCCAAGGCCCGTCGGTCGCCCTCGCTGGCCACAAACCGGGCTCCGGTCTCGGCCTTCAGGGCGGCCAGGCCTCCGGCGTGGTCGAAATGAGCGTGGGAGTTCAGCAGCACCTTCACGTCGGCCGGATCGAAGCCGAGCCTGCGGATCGACGCCAGGACCAGCGGCGCGCTTTCCGGCAGGCCGCCGTCGATCAGGATGTGCCCCTCGGGCGTCGTGATCAGGAAGGCGGAGATCCCTTCGACGCCCACATAGTTGACGTTTCCGGCGATGGCGAAGGGCGCGACCGGGGTGTTCCAGGCCGCCCGGTCGTGGGCGTCCTGAGCCGGGGCCGTCCCAGGGACGGCGATCGCCAGGCAAAGGGCCGCCAGCGCGGGTGTCCAGATGGGCTTCATGGGGAGGGTCTCCGGGTGGATGTGCGGCGAGATTGCGATCCCCACGCGGCGGCGGCAAACCACCATATCTCGACACAGGTCTCAATTTCGCTCATGGCTGGGCGATGGATCGCGCCCAGCTTCCTCTGAACGCATTGCGCGCCTTCGAGGCCGCGGCGCGCCATCTGAACCTCACGCGGGCGGCGGCGGAGCTTTGCGTCAGCCAGGGCGCGGTGAGCCATCAGGTCGCCCTGCTGGAGGCCCGCCTGGGCGTGTCGCTGTTCCGCCGGCTGTCGCGCGGACTGGCCCTGACCGACGAGGGGCAGGCGCTGGCGCCGGTGATCGGCGACGCCCTGGGCCGGATCGGCGAGACGCTGGACCGCTACGCCGACGGTCGCCTGACCGAGACGCTCACCTTGGGCGTCGTCGGAACCTTCGCGACCGGCTGGCTGCTGCCCCGCCTGGCGGATTTCAGCCGCGAGCATCCGCACGTCGATCTGCGGATCATGACCAACAACAACCGCGTCGATCTGGCCGGCGACGGGCTGGACATGGCGATCCGCTACGGCGACGGGGCCTGGCACGCGGTGAACGCCGAATCCGTGCTGGACGCGCCGCTGACCCCGCTGTGCGCGCCCTCGGTCGCCGCGCGGCTGGACGATCCGGCCGCCCTGGCGCGCGAAACCCTGCTGCGCTCCTACCGGCCCGACGAATGGCCGCGCTGGTTCCAGGCCGCCGGCGCTCCCTGTCCGCTGCTCAAGGGGCCGGTCTTCGACAGTTCCGCCCTGATGGTCCAGGCGCCGCGCCGGGGAGGGGGTGGCCCTGGCGCCGGCGTCGATGTTCATGCGCGAACTGGTGGCCGAACGCGTCGTGGCTCCGTTCGGCGTCGAGGTGGGGATGGGAGGCTATTGGCTGACGCGCCTGAACTCGCGCAGCGACACCCCGGCGATGGCCGTCTTCCGGGCCTGGCTACGACGGACCGCGGGCGCCGGCGGACAGCCCTGAGAACCGCGGCGCGGCTGGCTTTCAATGCAGGCTGAACGTCAGCGGATCCCAGCTCGGCGGCGGCTGCAGCGCGGCGGGGAAGGCGATGCGCAGATCGCAGCCGTCACGATCACGGGTGATCCGCAGACGGCCGCCCAGTTGCTCGGTCATGGCCTCGACCAGCATCATGTCCTGGGGCGCGGGCATGTCCGCGGCCCCGACGGCGGTCAGGTTCAGGGTGCGGGTTTGCGCGTCCTCGTCCAGGGCGACCGCCAGGGTGGCGCCGGGTCGGAGCAGGCCCAGGGTGGTCAGATACTCCAGCAGAACCAGTCCGAGGGCCGTCGCCTGCTCGACAGGCACCGCGACGTCGCCGCCGCCGAAGCGGACGCGACCCGCGGCAGGCCGTCCCGCGCCGCCGCCGCGTCCGTCAGCCGTTGGGCGAAGGCCTCGAAATGGATGGTCCGGCCCTCGTCGCCGACGAAGGCGCGGTGGGTGCGCGATATGACCAGGGTGCGCGAGGCGGCGTTGGCCAGCACGCGCGAGGACGGTGGGGTGCGGGCTCGCCCCGCGCGCGGGCGTGCAGGATGGCCGAGATCAGCTGCAGATGGTCGGTGGTCCGCTGCGCATGCTCGCGGAACAGCGCGGCCTGGCCGGTGGCCAGGGCCTCGACCCGGGCATGGCTGACCGCCAGGTCGCGGAAGCGCGCGCGGATGCTGCTCAGCACATGGATCAGCAGTCCCGACGAGATCAGGAAGACCACCAGCCAGATGACGGCCGGTGTCTGCAGATGGAACTGGAACGGCACGGGCCCCATGAAGACATAGACGATGACGGCCGCCAGGCCGGTCGCCAGCAGGGCGGGCCGCGCCCCCATCCAGTAGGCGGACAGGATCACGGCCGGGTAGAACAGGATGAAGCCGTAGCCGGTGGTCAGGATGGGATCCAGCAGCAGCCGTACGGCCAGCGAGACGCCCACCAGCAGCATGGCTCCCAGATAGGCCGCGCCCGGCGCCCGCTTCAGTCGGGCGGCGATGTCGGTGAACGGACCGGATGCGGCGGGGCCGATGAAACTCATGCCGGACGACGTATCATGACCCGCGTTCGTCGTCTCGCTCCCGAGCGCAGGACGCGATCCGTCGGCTGGGCGGATCGGGGCGCTCACCGAGGCGCGGCCTCGCCGGTCCGGAAGCGTCGCGCGGCCAGCCGGATGTCGGCGCCGAAGGCCGTCTCCGGGGCGGCGTCCGGGCCCGGCGCCGGGGTCGCGATTCCGGGGGGGACGCCCAGGCCTTCGTACACCTTCCCGTCGGCCAGGGTGTAGACCTCGTTGGACAGGCCCAGCGTCCAACCGTTTGGCAGGGTGCGGCTCAGGACGTCGGAATGCGCGCCCTGGGTCGGCTGGCCCATGACCGTCGCCTGCGGCAGCACCCGCAGGCGCATCACCAGAGCCTCCGCCGCGCTGGTGGTCCGTTCGCCCGTCAGGACGATGACCGGTCCGGAAAAGCGCCGACAGTCGCCCGGTTCGACATAGGTCTCGAACGGCGGACCCATGCGATCGCCGTCGCGGCCAGCGCGGCTGTAGGCGAGGCGCTTCCGGTCCGCGAAACAGCCCGCGATCAGGGCCGAGATCGCCTCGGACCCGCCCGGATTGAACCGCAGGTCCAGGATCAGGCCGGGCGCGCCTTCGAAACGCGCCAGGGCCTCGTCCAGCGCCGTGCGGGCGGCGGCGACGTCCGCGTCAGAAGTGGTGTTGCCCGGCCAGCCGACTGGGCCGTTGGAGAAGCCTCCCATGGTCATGACGGCCAGGTAGGCGACCCCTTCCGGCGTGCGCCCATAGGCCAGCCGGTCATGCGCGCTCCGAGCGACCCCGCCCGCCAGCGGGCTTTCCGGTCCGCCCAGATAGTCGATCAGTCCGCGTTGCAGCTCGGCCGTGCTTGGGCCCGAGGCCGTCCTGCGGACCTGGAAGCGGCGGTCGCCGTCCACCAACCGGACGTGAGCGTCCTGGAACCGGCCGAGAATCTCGGTGACGACCGGCCACAGATCGGCGTCGGGCGCCATCGTCGCCACCCGCGGGCGGTAGGTCTCGCGCACGGCGTTCCAGTCGACGCCGCGCAGGGCGAAGAACGGGTAGTTCTCGTCGAATGTCTCCCACAGGACGTCGAAGTTCCGCAGCGGATCGTTCGACGGCGGTTCGGGAATCCGGCAACGATCGGGCAGGGCGGCGATCCGCTCGAAGCCGATGCGGGAGGTCTCGCCGGCCAGGACGAAGCGATCGTCGCTCAGCCCTTCGACGGCGCCGAGCGCCTCGGGACCGGGCGCCTCGCCGCTCAGGACGCAGCTGGAGGCGGTGACGTCGTAGATCCGCACCCCGGCCTCGCCCACGTCCAGGACGTAGCCGTATCCTTGGCTTCGCCAGACGCCCGTAGGCGAGGGAGCCTGAGGGCCGGCGGCCAGGACGGCGGCGGCCGCGAACCCGAGAAACATGAAGGCCTCGCCCCGTCGAAATGCGCGAGGAATAGGCCCCGGCCCGCGGGGCGGAGGCAAGTTAAAGCCTCGTAGGGTTTCAGGCCGCGGCTTCCGCGGCGTCTTCCTTCTTCCGGCGCAGTTCGATCAGGCGCACGCACCAGATCGAGATCTCGTAGAGCAGCACCAGGGGCGCGGCCAACATCAGCTGGCTGATGGGATCGGGCGGGGTGACGACGGCCGCCACCACCACCACCGCGACGATGGCGTAGCGCCGGCCCTCGGACATCATCCTGGAACTGATGATGCCGGCCATGCCCAGCAGGGTCGTGACCACCGGCAGCTGGAAGCACAAGCCGAAGGCCAGGATCAGCGAGGTGACCAGGCTCAGGTATTCCGAAATCTTGGTGTTCAGCTCGACCGTGATGCCGTCCGCCACGATCTGCTGGCTCAGCGAGAACCACATGACGAAGGGCAGCATGACGAAATAGACCAGCGCCGCGCCGACGAGAAACAGTATGGGAGCCACGAACAGGAAAGGCAGGAAGGCGCCCTTCTCGTTGCGGTACAGCCCGGGCGCCACGAACTTGTAGAGCTGCCAGGCCAGGACCGGGAAGGCCACGACGACGGCGCCGAAACCGGCCACCTTCATCTTGGTGAAGAGCTGCTCCAGCGGGCCGGTGGCCTGCAGCGCCAGGTCGGTCTGAGCTCCGGGCGGGAACGGGTGCAGGCCGGCGGTGACGGCGATCAGCTCGAACGGGTTGCCGCCATGCCCGCCGGACGCCTGGGCCGCCGCGTGCAGGGCGTAGGCGGCCTGGAACGGCTTGATCAGGAAGATCTGGATGTCGGCGGCGAAGTAGAAGCAGCCGATGAAGGCTAGCGCGAAGGCGACCACGCAGACCACCAGCCGGCCGCGCAACTCGATCAGGTGATCCATCAGCGGCGCGCGCGACGCCTCGATCTCGGCCTCATCGGCTTCCGGACGGCTCACAGCTCGACCGCCTTCTTGCGGGAGGCACGGGGCTTGGCGGGCGCGGGCTTGGCGGCGGCCCCGATCTTGGGCTTGGTCGTCTTGGGTTTGGTCGCCTTGGCCTTGACGGCCCCGGCGGCGGCGGGCGCGGCCTCGAGGGGCTCGAGGACCGGCGGGCTATCCGGCCATTCGTCTGGCGCGGCGGCCATCGCGGGCAGATCGGCGGCGGCCTCGGACGGAGAGGGCAGGACCGGGGTCGCCGGGGCGTTCAGGTCGTCGCGGATGCTTCTGAACGTCGCTTCGGCCTCGGCGCCCAGCGGCATCATGTTCGACTGGCCGCGGCGCAGCGCGTCCACTTCCTTGCGCAGTTCGTCGAGTTCGGATTGGCGCGCCATCTCGTCGAAGCTGGAGCGAAACTCGTTGGCCATGTTGCGGGCCTTGGCGACCATCTTGCCCAGCTTGCGCAGCATCGCGGGCAGCCGTTCGGGCCCCACGACCAGCAGGGCCACGATGGCGATCACGACATATTCCATGCCCCCGATGCCGGGGCCCAGGCCGCCCATACGTCAGGCTCTCCGGCGCGCGCGGGCGCTTACGACTTCAGGTCTTCTTTTCGGCGTCGGTGCGCGGCAGGGCGCCGGCGCGGCTGTCGGCCGGCTTGCCCTCGTCGCTGTCCTTCAGCCCGTCGCGGAACGCCTTCACGCCCTTGGCGGCGTCGCCCATCATCGCCGACAGCTTGCCGCGGCCGCCGAACAGCAGGAGCACGATCACGCCCACGATGACCCAGTGCCAGATGCTCATTGCGCCCACGGCGATCTCTCCTCGTGCGGGCCGATCCGCGGCCCGGTCATACTTTCACGGCGCATATAGGCCGTTCGGTGGCGCGACGCCAAGCGAACCTGATACAGCGCGCGGATGAGTCACGTCATCATCCACACCGACGGCGCCTGCAAGGGCAATCCGGGCCCCGGCGGCTGGGGCGCCATCCTTCAGACCGGCGGCGGCCACGAGAAGGAGTTGTGGGGCGGCGAGCCGCTGACGACCAACAACCGCATGGAGCTGATGGGGGCGATCATGGCGCTGGAGGCCCTGAACCGGCCCTGCCGCGTCGATCTGCACACCGACAGCAAATACGTGATGACGGGCATCACCGAATGGATCCGCGGCTGGAAGGCGCGCGGCTGGAAGACCGCCGACAAGAAGTCGGTCAAGAACGACGACCTGTGGAAACGCCTGGACGCCGCCCGCTCGCGCCACGAGGTGAGGTGGCATTGGGTCAAGGGCCACGC
Organism: Brevundimonas sp. CURTG3B2_SDJG; assembly: GCF_057364705.1. Taxonomy (NCBI): domain Bacteria; kingdom Pseudomonadati; phylum Pseudomonadota; class Alphaproteobacteria; order Caulobacterales; family Caulobacteraceae; genus Brevundimonas; species Brevundimonas sp. CURTG3B2_SDJG. The sequence goes on along the minus strand of NZ_JBNFOJ010000026.1, from coordinate 8,322 downwards.
CGGGCACGAACTGAACGAACGCGCCGACCGGCTGGCGAATCGCGGGATCGAGGAGATGCGGGGCGGGGGATGACCCTCACGTTCACCTCTCCGTTCGCCTTCAAGCGAATGGAGAGGACAGGTCGGAGCGATAGCGACGACCAGGTGAGGGCGACGCCGGCCGGAGTTATCAGAGCGCGACCGGCCGATGTCGGCGTCGCCCCCTCCTGACGGCTTCGCCGTCTGTCCTCCCCATCGCCTTGGCGGGCGATGGAGAGGTGAGTGTCTCAGGCCGCCCGCACTCTCAGCTTCGGTCCGTCGATGGACTCGACGATCACGCTCTCGCCCGCCAGGGGCGCCGAATCCTCGATCTCGGCGGGCCATTCGGCTCCCGAGACGAAGACCCGGCCGCGACCGTCGACGAAGGCCTGGACCACCTGGGCGCGCTGGCCGACCAGGCGGCCGTCGCGGGCGTTGATGTCCGGCGCGTCGCTGGGATTGACGCGCTGGATCAGCCGGCGCGACAGCAGGGTGGAGGCCACGGTCAGCACGCCGAACAGCAGCACCTCGCCCCAGAAGCCGAGCGGAAGGCCGAGCGCCGTCAGCGCCGCCACCACGCCGGCCGAGACCGCCGGCCACAGCAGCCATTCGGTCGAGAAGGCGGCCTCGACCGCCAGCAGGATCACGCCGAGCGCCAGCCAGATCCAGAACGGCTGGGCGGCGTGGAGGTCGATCAGGGCGTCCATGGCTCAGAGCGATCCCGGAACCGAGCCGCGGGGCGGCTTGGGCGGCGTTCGGGGCGCCGGAGCCGAGGCGCGCGCGCTCTGCTGCTGGTCGCGGGCCAGGCCGACCAGTTCGCCCACGCCGGCGATGGTGCCGACCAGGGCGCCCATCTCGGACGGCACGATCACGGTCTTCTGCTGCGGGCTGCGGGCCAATTCGGCGAAGGCCTCGACGTATTTCTGAGCCACGAAGTAGTTGATCGCATTCACGTCCCCGCGGGCGATGGCCTCGGACACCATGGCGGTGGCGCGGGCCTCGGCCTCGGCTTCGCGCTCGCGGGCCTCGGCGTCGCGGAAGGCCGCCTCGCGGCGGCCCTCGGCTTCCAGGATGGCGGCCTGTTTGGCGCCCTCGGCGCGGGTGATGGCGGCCTGCTTCTCGCCGTCCGCCTCGGTGACCACGGCGCGGCGTTCACGCTCGGCCTTCATCTGGCGGGCCATGGCGTTGGTGATGTCGGCCGGCGGGGTCAGATCCTTGATCTCGATCCGGTTGGCCTTGACGCCCCACGGCTCGGTCGCGGCGTCGATCACCTGCAGCAGCCGGGTGTTGATCGAGTCGCGCTGGCTCAGCACCTCGTCCAGCTCCATCGAGCCGACGACGGTCCTGAGGTTGGTCATGCAGAGCTGCGAGATGGCGTAGGGCAGGTCGTCCACCCGATAGGCGGCGCGGGCGGCGTCCATCACCTGGATGAAGACGATGCCGTCGACCTTCACCACGGCGTTGTCCTTGGTGATGACCTCCTGGGTCGGGACGTCCAGCACCTGCTCCATCATGTTCATGCGGCGGCCGATCCGCTCGACGAACGGCGTCAGGATGCTGATGCCCGGCGGCAGGGTCCGGGTGTACTTGCCGAAGCGCTCGACCGTGAACTCACGGCCCTGCGGCACGATTTTCACCACGCTGAACAGCAGGACGAACGCCAGGACGACGATCGCGACGACGAAAACGACAGAGAAATCCATCAAAGCCTCCCAATTGCGGCTCAGGTTATCAGGCCGTGGCCCGCGCGCCACAGAAACCGGACACGGACCGATGACAACCGCGCTATCCGAACGGGAATCAGCCGCGCGACGCGGTTCGTTCGACGGCCAGGCGGATGATCCGGCGTGTCTCGGTCCAGTCGACCAGAGCCTCGACCTGTTCCAGCGCGACGAACCGGGCCTCCAGGGCGTCGTCGCCGGCCACGGGCTCGCCCGACAGCCATTCGGCGGCGTAGTCGATCAGCACATAGTGCCGGCCGGCCTCGGGGAAGATCCCGTCCACCACGTCCAGCAGGCCCACGATCCGAGCCTCCACGCCCGTTTCCTCGCACAGCTCCCGCAAGGCGGCGTCCACCGCGCGCTCGCCCGGCTCGATCCGTCCGCCCGGCAGGCTCCACTCGCCCTGCCGGGGCGCCGTGCCGCGGCGGATCAGCAGCACCTCGTCGCCCCTCAGGCAGACGACGCCGACGGCGGGAATGGGGGCGGGTGGGCGCATTGCGCCTCCTTATCCCGTCATCCTCGGGCTTGTCCCGGGGATCCATCGCGCAGCGAGAGCGATCCGTAGCGCCGGGACGCCGGCCGATCTCTGCATTTCGCGCGCCGGTATGAAAGGGTCCTCGGGACAAGCCCGAGGATGACGGAGTTAGAGGTGGCGCAAGCGGCGGCGCTTTGACACAAACGGCGCATGACCTCCCCGTCTCCTGAAGCTCTCAACGCCCTGAAGACCGCGCTCGGCCCCGGGGGCTGGACCGAAGACCCGGCCGAGATCGCGCCCTGGCTGACCGAATGGCGCAGCCGGTGGACCGGCCACACGCCGCTGATGCTGACCCCGCGTTCGACGGACGAGGTCGCCCGCGCCGTCCGCGCGTGCGCCGAGCATCGCGTCGCCCCTGGTCCCCCAGGGGCCGGCCGAGCACCGGCCTGGTCGGGGGCCAGATTCCCTACGGCGAGGTGTTGCTGTCGACCCGCAAGCTGCGCGCGGTGCGCGACGTCACCCCCCTGGACGACGCCATGACGGTCGAGGCCGGCGTCACCCTGCTGGAGGCCCAGCAGGCGGCCGCTGCGGCCGGCCGGAGGTTCCCGCTCAGCCTGGCGGCCGAGGGCTCGGCCACCATCGGCGGGGTGATCTCGACCAACGCCGGGGGCACCGCCGTCATCCGCTACGGGGTGATGCGCGATCTGGTGCTGGGGATCGAGGCCGTGTTGCCCAACGGCGAGATCTTCCACGGCCTGAAGCGGCTCAGGAAGGACAATACCGGTTATGACCTGAAACAGCTGCTGATCGGGGCCGAGGGCACGCTGGGCGTGGTCACCGCCGCGACGCTGAAGCTGTTTCCCGTGATGCGCAGCCGGGCCACCGCCATGGTCGGGCTGGAGACAGCCCACGCCGCGATCGAGCTTCTGGCCCGCGCCAAGGCCGAGACCGGCGGCGGGGTCGAGGCCTTCGAGCTGATGAAGCGCATCGGCATGGAGTTCGTACTGCGCAACATCCCCGACACCCGCGAACCGCTGGAGACGACGCCCCCCTGGTACGTGTTGATCGAACTGGTCTCGGGCGAGCCCGGCGCCGCCGACGCGGCCATGGAGCGGCTGCTGTCCGACGCCTTCGAGGCGGGACTGATCACGGACGCCTCCATCGCCCAGAACGACGGCCAGCGCGCCGACTTCTGGAAGGTGAGGGAAGAGCAGTCCGCCGCCCAGAAGCCCGAGGGCGGCGGCTGGAAGCACGACGTCTCGGTCCCCGTCTCGCGTATCGCCGACTTCCTGAACGAGGCGACGGCCGCCGTCGAACGCTTCGAACCCGGCGCCCGGGTCAGCGCCTTCGGGCACGTGGGCGACGGCAACATGCACTACGACGTGCTCTGCCCGCCGGGCGCGGACCACGCCGCCTTCATCGGCCGCTGGGAGAAGGGGTCCGAGGTCGTCCACGACATCGTCGCCCGCTACAATGGCTCCATATCCGCGGAACATGGCCTGGGCCGTCTGAAGACCGAGGAGGCCCGGCGCTACAAGTCGCCGCTCGAGATCGCGACCATGCAGGCGGTGCGGGCGGCGATCGATCCGCTGCGGATCATGAACCCGGCGGTGCTGTTCTGATCCCCCGGCTTGCCCCTGCGTCACGCCAGGCCTATCGCTGCGCCCTTCGATTCACGGCCGCGGAGCCTTCACGATGACCCTCGCCCTCCTGTTCCCCGGACAAGGCAGCCAGGCGGTCGGCATGGGGGCGGCGCTGGCCGACGCCTTCGCCTCGGCCCGCGAGGTCTTCGCCGAGGTGGACGAGGCGCTGGGCCAGAACCTGTCGTCGCTGATGCGCGAAGGCCCCGAGGACCAGCTGACCCTGACCGAGAACGCCCAGCCGGCCCTGATGGCCGTGTCGGTGGCCGCCGCCCGCGCGCTGAAGGCCGAGTTCGGCGTCGACGTGGCCAAGGCCGCCTTCGTCGCCGGCCATTCGCTGGGCGAATATTCGGCCCTGTGCGCCGCCGGCGCGATCTCGCTGTCCGACACCGCCCGCCTGCTGAAGCTGCGCGGCCAGGCCATGCAGCGCGCCGTTCCGGTCGGGCGCGGCGCCATGGCCTCGCTGATCGGGCCCAAGACCGATCTCGCCCTGGCCGAGGAAGCCGCCAAGGCCGGTTCGGAAGTCGGCGTCTGCGTCGTCGCCAACGACAACAACGCCGGCAACATCGTCATCTCCGGCGACAAGGCCGCGGTGGATCGCGCCATCGAGAAAGCCAAGGAGCTGGGCGCCCGCGCCATTCCGCTGAACGTCTCTGCGCCCTTCCACTGCCCGCTGATGCAGCCCGCCGCCGACGAAATGGCCGCCGCTCTGGCGACCGCCGCCATCTCGGCCCCCTTGGTTCCCGTCGTCGCCAACGTCACCGCGAGCCCTCAGAGCGATCCCGAGGTCATCCGCCGCCTGCTGGTCGAACAGGTCACTGGCCGGGTGCGCTGGCGCGAATCGATGGAATGGATGGCCGGCGAGGGCGGCGTGACCCGCTTCGCCGAGATCGGCTCGGGCAAGGTCCTGACCGGCATGGCCAAACGCATCGCGCCCGACGCCGAAAGCCTGTCGCTGAACACGCCGGAAGAGCTGGAAGCGTTCGCGAAGTCGCTCTGAGTGGTTAGTGGCTGGTGGCTAGTGGTTGAGCCGAGCGTGAAACCGTCGTCCGCGCCTTGATCACCGCCTTCGCCCCAGCAATCACTAACCACTAGCCACTAACCACTTCCGACACCGGAGCCCGTCCCATGTTCAATCTCACCGGCAAGACCGCTCTCGTCACCGGCGCCACCGGCGGCATCGGCGGGGCGATCGCCCGCGCCCTGCACGCCCAAGGCGCGACGGTCGTTCTGTCCGGCACCCGCGAGGCCGTGCTGCAGGAGTTGGCGGGCGAGCTGAAGGAACGCGCCTTCGCCGCCGCCGCCAACCTGTCGGACGCCGAATCCGTGGACGCCTGATCGGCCGGGCGGAAGAGGCCGCCGGCGCGCCGCTGGACATCCTGGTCGCCAACGCCGGCATCACCAAGGACGGCCTTCTGATGCGCATGAAGGACGAGGACTTCGAGCAGGTCATCAAGGTCAATCTGGAAAGCTATTTCCGCCTGTCGCGCGCCGCGATGAAGGGCATGATGAAGCGCCGCGCCGGCCGCATCATCGGCGTCACCTCGGTGGTCGGCGTCACCGGCAACCCGGGCCAGACCAACTACGCCGCCTCCAAGGCGGGCATGATCGGCTTCTCCAAGTCCCTGGCCCAGGAAGTCGGTTCGCGCGGCATCACGGTGAACTGCATCGCCCCGGGCTTCATCGCCTCGCCGATGACCGATGTCCTGAACGACCAGCAGCGCGAGACCATCCTGAAGAACATCCCGGCCGGCCGCCTGGGCACGGGCGACGAGATCGCGGCGGCGGCGGTGTATCTGTCGTCGGACGAGGCCGCCTACGTCACGGGCCAGACCCTGCACGTCAACGGCGGCATGGCGATGATCTAGGGCGGGGCCGCGCGTCGACCCCTCCTGATCGCTGCGCGATCGGTCCTCCCCATTCGCCTTCGCGAATGGAGAGGTGATCCACCGTCACCTCTCCACGAAGTGGGGAGGGGGACCACGCGAAGCGTGGTGGAGGGGTGAGCGTCTACCGCAGCCCCGCGCAGAACCGCTGGATCCGACGGCACGCCTCCTCCAGCACGCTCTCGCTCGTCGCGTAGCTGATGCGGAAATAGGGGCTCAGGCCGAAGGCGGAGCCCTGGACCACCGCCACGCCCTCGGCGTTCAGCAATTCGGTCGCGAACGTGTCGTCGCCATCGATGACGACGCCGGCTTCCGTCCGCTTGCCGACCAGGCCCTCGATCGAGGGATAGACGTAGAAGGCGCCCTCGGGCGTCGCGCAGCGAATGCCGGTCGCCTGGTTCAGCATCGACACCACCAGGTCGCGGCGCGCCTCGAAATGCCTGGCCCGCTCGGCGATGAAGTCCTGCGGCCCGTTCAGGGCCTCGACCGCCGCCCACTGGCTGATCGAGGACGGGTTGGTGGTCGTCTGGCCCGCCACCTTGCGCATCAGGTCGATCAACGCCTTGGGCCCGCCCGCGTAGCCGATCCGCCAGCCGGTCATCGCATAGGCCTTGGAGACCCCGTTCACCGTCAGGGTGCGGTCGTAGAGCTCGCGAACCGCCTGGGCGATCGTGACGTACTCGAACTCGCCGTAGATCAGGTGCTCGTACATGTCGTCGGTCAGCACCCAGACCTGCGGGTGGCGCTTCAGCACCTCGCCCAGGGCCTCCAGCTCCGCGCGGGTGTAGGCCGCGCCGGTCGGGTTGGACGGGCTGTTCAGGATCAGCCACTTCGTCTTCGGCGTGATCGCGGCCTCCAGCGCCTCGGGCTTCAGCTTGAAGCCGTCGGCCTCGTGGCCGACCACGGTGACGGGTTCGCCGCCGGCCAGCAGCACCATGTCGGGATAGCTGACCCAGTAGGGGGCCGGCACGATGACCTCGTCGCCGGGCGACAGGGTGGCGACCAGGGCGTTGTAGATCACCGTCTTGCCGCCGGGCGCGACGTGGATCTGGTCGGTCCCGTAGGTCAAGCCGTTCTCGCGCGCGAACTTGGCCGAGACGGCGGCCTTGAGTTCGGGCAGGCCGTCGACGTCGGTGTACTTGGTCTCGCCGCGCCGGATGGCCTCGATGGCGGCCTGTTTGATGTTCTCGGGCGTGTCGAAGTCCGGCTCCCCGGCGCCCAGGCCGATCACGTCGCGGCCCTCGCGCTTGAGTTCGCGGGCCCGGGCGGTCACGGCGAGCGTGGCCGAAGGCTTGACGCGGGCGAGGGCGGACGACTGCAGGCTGGACATGGCGACTCCCCGTGAACGGCGGTCCTCATTACGCAGTTGCGAAGAGCGGATCAAACGGAGTCCGAAGACGAGGGGCGTCCAGCCCGCCGACGTTAGATCAGCAGGGTGATCGCGTTGCCGAAATTGTGCAGCAGCACGGGCGCTAGGATGCTGCGGGTCTTCAAGACCAGCCAGACGGCGATCAGCGACGGCAAGGCGGTCAGGGCCATCGTCGTCGGGTCGAAAGAGAAGGCGCCGTCCGAATAGCCGAAGGCGTGCGCCAGGCCGAACAATGCGCAGGACAGGATGGCGCCCCAGCTCCACTCCACGCCCAGGAACCGCCAACGCCCCGCGAAGGCCCGGCACAGCAGAAGCAGCAGGACGCCCCGATAGTAGGGCTCCTCCTCGAAGCCCGGCATGGTCAGCTGGAAGGCGACCGTCTCGGTCGAAGCCGGCTCGTTCGGGAAGGTCAGGGCCAGGACCAGGAAGAAACCGACGTAGGCCAGGGCGACCGGCGCGGCGGACTTCAGGCTTCCCGGCGCCTGGCGCAGCGTCAGGCCGGACGCCTTCCAGCCCAGGGCGGGCAGGGCGGCGATCGCCAGGGTGGCGGCCAGCGCCAGCGCCTTGCCCTGCCAGTTCCAGTCGCCGCCGATCATGTCCGGCAACCGCCCGTACAGATTGGTCAGCAGGGCGTCGTTGACCGCCACCAACCCCGCCGCGGCCAGCAGCCAGCGGAAGGAGAAATCCTTCCACCGCAGCAGCCCGATCAGCGTTCCCGCTCCGAGCAGCAATGCGACGACACTCGCCGCGCCGATCATTCCGTCCATCCGCGATCTCCCTTCATGGAACGCGCGCAGACTGGCCGGATCGGACGGCGGGCGCTCATCAGAACCCGGCGGAACGATCCTCAGAACCCGACCGGACGGCTTCGCGGAAGGCGCTGGGCGACCGGCCCTCCATCTCGCGGAAGACGCGGTTGAACGAGGCCAGGGAGGCGAAGCCGCTGTCCAGGGCGATGGCGATCAGCTTGTCGCCGCGCCGCGCCGGATCGGCCAGCAGTCGGCGGGCCTCGCCCACCCGCCACGCGTTCAGGAAGGTCCGGAAGTGATCGTGGCCCAGTCGCTGGTTGATCAGCCGGCGCACCGTCCGCTCGGGCGCGCCCATCGCCCGCGCGAAGGCGTCGAAGGTCAGGTCCGGATCCAGGTGGACGCGGTCCGTCTCCATCAAGGTCCGCAGGCGCGCCGCCAGGGCCGCCTCGGCGCCGGCGACGGGG
>NZ_JBNFOJ010000025.1:0-18129 GCF_057364705.1 Brevundimonas sp. CURTG3B2_SDJG | reverse complement strand
CGCCCGCTCCAGCCGGGCGCGCAGGGCCTGGGGATCGGCGCCGCGGGCCGAGACATGGATGCGCAGGCCCATCTGGCTGTCGTCGATCAGGGTCTCCAGCCGGGTGGCGTCGTCGCCGAAGAAGCGCACCTCGCCGTCGGCCGACTTGGCGCGGACCCGGACCATGACCGAGGCCCCGGCCTCCAGGGTCTCGCGGCATTTGCGCAGTTGCTCGGGCGGGAACAGGCATTCGAACTCGCCCGTCGGGTCCGAGAAGGTGACGAAGGCGAATTTCTCGCCGGTGCGGGCGCTGGCCCGCTCCTGACGGCGGCGCACCACCCCGGCCATCAGGAAGGCCTCGTGGCCGCTTTCGGCCAGCTGGACCGCCTCCGCGACAAAGGTGACGCGCTTGCGCTTCAGCGCCGGGGCCATGTCCTCCAGCGGGTGGCCGGACAGGTAGAAGCCCACCGCGGCCAGCTCCTGGTCCAGTTTCTCGGGTCCGACCCAGGGCTCGACCGGGGTCAGGCGCGGGCGGGCGGCGCCGGCCTGGTCGCCGCCGAACAGGCTGACCTGGGACGAGGCCCGCTCGGCGGCCACGCTCTGGCAGTAGGCGATCAACTTGTCGGCCTGCTCGACCAGCTGGCGGCGGTTGGAATGGAAGCTGTCGAAGGCGCCGGCGCGGGCCAGGTTCTCCAACGCGCGCTTGTTGACGTATTTCGGATCGACCCGCTCCAGGAAGTCGAAGATGTCGGTGAAGCGGCCGCCGGTCTCGCGGACCTCGACCAGGTGCTTCATGGCCTCCAGGCCGACGTTGCGGATGGCGCCCAGGGCGTAGAGGACCGAGCCCTTCGCCCCGTCCGGACCGTCCTCCCACTCGACATCGAAGTCCGCCGAGGACCGGTTCACGTCCGGCGCCTTCACCGGCACGTCGAAACGGCGGCAATCCTGATAGAAGACAGCCAGCTTGTCGGTGTTGCTGAGATCCAGCGACATGGACGCGGCCATGAACTCGACCGGGTGGTTGGCCTTCAACCAGCCGGTCTGGAAGCTGATCAGGGCGTAGGCCGCGGCGTGCGACTTGTTGAAGCCGTAGCCGGCGAACTTGGCCACCAGGTCGAAGATGCCGCCCGACTGCTGCTCGGAGACCCCCTTCTCGGACGCGCCCTTGATGAAGCGCGCCCGCTGGAAGTCCATCTCCTCCTTCTTCTTCTTGCCCATGGCGCGGCGCAGCAGGTCGGCCTCGCCCAGGCTGTATCCGGCCAGGATCTGGGCGATCTTCATCACCTGCTCCTGGTAGATGATGACGCCGTAGGTCTCGGTCAGCACCTCGGTCAGGGTGGGGTGCAGATAGTCGACCTCGGCCCGGCCGAATTTGCGGTCGATGTAGGTGTCGATCATCTCCATCGGCCCGGCGGTAGAGGGAGATCAGGGCGGTGATCTCCTCGATGGAGCCGCAGCGCATCTTGCGCAGGGTGTCGCGCATGCCCTGGGATTCCAGCTGGAACACCCCGACCGTCTGGCCCGACGCCATCAGCTCATAGGTCGGCTTGTCGTCCAGCGGCAGCTGGTTCCACTCGGGCGCGGCGCCGCGGCGCTTCAGATAGCCGTGGGCGCGGTCCAGCACCGTCAGGGTCTTCAGGCCCAGGAAGTCGAACTTCACCAGGCCTGCCGGCTCGACCCACTTCATGTTGAACTGGGTCGCCGGAATGTCGGAGCGCGGGTCCTGGTACAGCGGCACCAGCTCGGTCAGCGGCCGGTCGCCGATGACGATGCCGGCGGCGTGGGTCGAGGCGTTGCGGTACAGGCCCTCCAGCTCCAGCGCCGTGTCCAAGAGGTTGGCGACCGAGCGCTCGGCGTCGCGCGCCTCCTTCAGACGGGGCTCCAGCTCGATCGCCTGGGCCAGGGTCACCGGATTGGCGGGGTTGGCCGGCACCATCTTGGCCAGCCGGTCGACCTGGCCCAGCGGCATCTGCAGCACCCGGCCGACGTCGCGCAGCACGGCGCGGGCCTGAAGCGTGCCGAAGGTGATGATCTGGGCGACGCGGTCCTTGCCGTAGTGCTCCTGCACATAGGCGATCACCTCTTCCCGCCGCTCCTGGCAGAAGTCGATGTCGAAGTCGGGCATCGACACCCGTTCGGGGTTCAGGAAGCGCTCGAACAGCAGGCCGAAGCGCAAGGGGTCCAGGTCGGTGATGGTCAGGGCCCAGGCGACCAGGGAGCCCGCGCCGGACCCCCGCCCCGGCCCCACGGGGATGCCGTGGTGCTTGGCCCATTTGATGAAGTCCGACACGATCAGGAAGTAGCCCGGGAACCCCATCTGGGTGATGATCCCGACCTCCCACTCCAGCCGCTTCCAGTACTCCTCCTCGGGCGCCGCGGGCGTCACCTCGGTCAGGCGGACCTTCAGCCCCTCGCGGGCCTGGTGCAGCAGTTCGTCGGGCTCGGAGCGGCCGGCGCCGGTGTCGAAGCGCGGCAGGATCGGCGCGCGCGTGGTGACCAGGAAGGCGCACCGGCGGGCGATGTCGATCGTCGTGTCGCAGGCCTCGGGCAGGTCGGCGAACAGCTCGCGCATCGCCGCGGCGGGCTTGAACCAATGCTGGTCGGTGATTCGGCGGCGGTCCTCCTGGCCGGTGAAGGCCCCGTCGGCGATGCACAGCAGGGCGTCGTGCGACCGGGCCTGCGCGGCCTTGGCGTAGTGGACGTCGTTGGTGGCGACCAGGGGGATGTCGTTCTCATAGGCCCAGGCGACCAGGCCGCGCTCGGCCTGGCTTTCGCTGGGCAGGCCGTGGCGCTGCAGTTCGACGTAGAGCCGGTCCTGGAAGGTCGCCAGCATCTCGTTGAGCGCGGCGTTCCCCTCGGTCGTCTTGCCCTGGACGAACAGGGGATCGACCGGGCCGTCGGGACCGCCGGACAGCAGCAGCAGACCGTCGGAATGCTCGACCACCCGGTCCCAGGGCACGCCCGGCTCGTCCATCGCGCCCGCATCCAGATAGGCGGCCGACGACAGGGCGCACAGGTTCAGCCAGCCGGTCTCGTTCTGGACGATCAGCACCACGGTCGGGACCTTGGCCCAGCGCTCGTTGATCCGTCCGCCGATGCCGGTGACCGGCAGGGCGCAGGCGATCAGCGGCTGGACGCCCGCGTCCTTGGCCGCCTGGCTGAACTCCAGAGCCCCGAACAGGTTGGCCCGGTCGGCCACCGCCACCGCCGGCATGCCCGCGTCGGCCGCCAGCCGCGCGACCTTGCCCGCCTTGATCGCGCCTTCCAGCAGCGAATAGGCCGAGCGGACCCGCAGATGGATGAAGCCCTGTTCGTTCACGCCGTCGCCCGTTCCGCCGTCTCTCCGCTTCAGGTCCGAAGCCTAGTCCGAGTCTCACATCGCGCCCGCGCGGAACACCGGAAACCGGTCCGTATCCCCGCCGAAACGGCGGCGGCTGTGGATAGGGCCCGCGCTCCGGACGGACGCGCCGAAATCCAGCGCGAAGGGGGACGGAAAGAGAGGGTTCAGAGAGTCTGAAGCGTCTAAAGTCGAGCCTCACCTCTCTGAAATCGCGGAGATTTCGGAGTTCAGCCCGCCGCCGCCCGTGTCCAGAGTTCGGACCGCCTCAGGCGGCCGTCGCCATCAGTGCGGCCTGCCAGACCATCCAGACGAAGCCGCCGCACGACGCCAGCGACAGCAGATCCCTCACCCAACGCGCCATGACCATTCTCCCGGATCGATGTTCCGGGTCTGTTCTATGTTCTTGTTGTGTTCACGTCAAGGGTGTCAAACCACCGGCATCGGGGCGTCGCCAAGTCGTGTTCACCCCGCGCGGCAGCCTCGAGAAGCAAGGCGATTGTCAGGATCTGGTTGGCAAGGCGCTTCGCTTCCGCCGCGCCTGTTCGCACTTCTTCCAAGGTCAGGTTGATCTGCTCGCCGGAATGAAAACCCTGTTTGTCATGGATCAAGCGAACCAAATTTAGACTCTCGTCCTCAAGAGCCGCGTATACAGCGCCGTGTATAAGATGATGCCTGGTATCTATTAGATTTCTTACTCTGGTTAGCAAATCTCGCAAGGTATCGGCGACGGCTACCAATCGCGAACACGTAGCAGTGGACGCCTCCAGAAAAGTGATCTTATTGGCCAGATTCCTTGGATTTGCTTTTGCAATATTCTTGCCTTCGAACTGGTGCCATACGATTGCAGCCCAGAAATCTAAGCCCATTTCCAGAACCGACCAGTTCAGCGCGAACGCCCCGATGGCGACAAGCATTTTATCGGAGGCCTCGACGGCGTTACCTTCGTACACGGCTGGCAATCCCTAGTCTGAGTTGTCCGGTGACGATGATTGTTCACTTGGAGCCAGACAATGGCTGTCAATGCGGCCACGCCGCCTTCAGCACCTCCGCCCTCCCCTCGGCCAGCTTCACCTCCAGCGCGGGCGTCTCCGGCTGCCCCTCGGCGAACAGTTCGTAGATCACCGCGCTTCCATCCGCCTGGGCGCTCTCGATGACGCGCACGGGCGTGAAGCCGGCGCGGGCGCGGGCGGCGGCGGCGCGGACCTCGGCGGGGGCCGCGTCCAGTCGATGTCGCGCTGGATCTCGACGACCGTCCAGCCCTGGGGCGTCTCCAGCAAATCCAGTTCGATCTCGGCGCCGTCCAGGGTTCCCTCGACATCGTAGTAGCGCCGCCCCTCTCGCTCCTTCAGCTCGGCCTCGGCGATGACCATGCCGGGCCGGACGGCCAGGGCGGCGGCGCGGACGGCCTCCGGAATGGCCGCGGCCTCCGTCGGGGTGATCGTCGTCTCCGGCGCCCGGACCGGCGGCGTCTCGGCGCGGTCGCAGGCGGCGAATCCGGAAATGACACCGGTGGCCAGAATGGCGGGAAGGATGCGGCGGTTCATGGCGGCCCTCGTCGGATGGAGACGGCGCAAGCCTAACCCACGTCCCGGGGCGGCGGAAAGCGGGGGTCAGTCGCCGACGATGCCCAGACGCGTCAGGGCCGAGGCCAGGGCGGCGGTGTTGGGCGAGGAGGTCTTCTTCAGCAGGCTGGCCCGGAAGAACTCGACCGTGCGCGGGCTGAGGTTCAGGAACTGGGCGATCTGCTTGGTGGTGCGGCCGGCGACGATCAGCTCGGCCACCTGACGTTCGCGGCGGGTGAAGGTGACGGCGCCGCGCGGGCCAGCATGGAGAGCGCGGTCTGGGCGCGGTCGACGGCGGCCACAACGGTCTCGGGGCGGGCCGGCTTGACGATGACGTCGTCAACGCCCAGTCGCATGGCGTCGACCGTGGTCATGACGTCGACGAAGGCGCTGACCAGGATCACCGCGTGCTTGCCCAGGGCGCAGAAGGCGCTGACCAGATCCAGCCCCTCGACCCCCGGCAGCTTCAGGTCGACGATGACGCAGGCGGGCTCGGCGTCGGCGGCCCAGTTCAGCGCCTCGAGCGGATCGGCGAAGCCCGTCGCCTCGTAGCCGGCCTCGCGGAAGACCAGCAGCATCGACTGCAATACGGCGGGATCGTCGTCGATGACCAGAACCCGGCGGCTCGCCGTCGAAGGCGGCTGATCCCGCATCGCCTCGTCACGCCCCCCGTCCGTCATCACCACGCCGGCGCCTCCCTGGTCGGCTTCGGCTGGTCGCCCGGCGGCGATGGACGGAAAAGGCGGTCAATCATCGTCACTTCAGTCAAAACGCCTCGTCGGACCGTGTGGCGGGAGCAACGCGATCCCAAAGGTTGACCGGACCATCGCAGGCGGAGCCGTTCGGGGAAACCTCGTAGTTGCACGCAATTGCGGCCTCCCGGGCGCGGAGCCCCCTCAGTAGGCGTGGCTCTCGGCCGGCCGCTCCTCCAGATGGCCGTCCTTCAGGGCGAAGACGCGGTCCATGTGGCCGGCCAGCTCCATGTTGTGGGTGGCGATCAGGGCCGCGACGCCGGTCTTCTTGACCAGGTCGTGCAGCGCCTCGAACACCGTCTGGCTGGTGGCGGGGTCCAGGTTGCCGGTCGGTTCGTCCGCCAGCAGAAGACGCGGACGGTTGGCCAGCGCGCGGGCCACGGCGACGCGCTGCTGTTCGCCGCCGGACAGCTGGGCCGGCTGGTGGTTCAGGCGTTCTCCGAGGCCCAGCGCGGTCAGCACCTCCTCGGCGCGGGCGCGGGCCTCGGGCAGCTTCACTCCGGCGATGCGCAGCGGAAGGGCGACGTTGTCCCGGGCGTCGAACTCGGGCAGCAGGTGGTGGAACTGGTAGACGAAGCCGATGGCGCTGAGCCGGATGTGAGTGCGCGCCCGCTCGGTCAGGCCGCCGACCTCGCGGCCGTCGATGCGGATCTCGCCCGAGGTCGGGCGCTCCAGCAGGCCGGCGGCGTGCAGCAGCGACGACTTGCCCGAGCCCGAGGGCCCGATCAGGCCCACGACCTCGCCCGGCATGACGTCCAGGTCGACGCCCTTGAGCACCGTCAGGCCGCCCGACGCGGTCTGGTAGGTGCGGGTGACGTTCCGGGCGGAGAAGACCGCCTCGGACGACGGGGCCGACGACGCAGCTTGGGGAGCGTTCTGGGGACGAACCTGTGGATCACTCATAGCGGAGGGCCTCCACGGGATCCATCTTGGCCGCCCGCCAGGACGGCAGCAGGCTGGCGATGCAGGACATGAACACCGACCAGACGGTGACCCAGAAGACATCGAGCGGATCGACCAGGGCCGGCACGGCGTCCAGCATGTAGACGTCGGCGTTGAACAGCTGGACGCCCAGCAACCCCTCCAGGAAGTGCTGGATGGCGCCGATGTTCAGGCAGAACAGCAGGCCCAGGACCAGGCCGGTCAGGGTGCCCGCCACACCGATGGCGGCGCCGGCGATGAAGAAGATGCGCAGCATCGAGGACTGGCTGGCCCCCACGGTGCGCAGGATGGCGATGTCCTTGGTCTTATTCTTCACCAGCATGACGATGCCGGAGATGATGTTCAGCGCGGCGATGGCCACGACCAGGCCCAGGATGATGCTCATGGCCACCCGCTCGACCTTCAGCGCGCCCCAGAAGGCGGCCAGGCGGTCGCGCCAGTCGCTGACCAGGGCGGCCGGGCCGGCGGCCTGGCGCACGGCGGGCAGCAGGCGCTCGACCTGGTCGGGCTCGCGCACCTTCATCTCGATGACGTCCCAGACGCCCTCCTTACCGAAGAAGAGCTGCGCCTGCTCCAGCGGCATGAAGATGAAGGCCTGGTCGAAATCGCTGGTGCCGGACTTGAAGATCCCGCCGATGCGATAGGTCTTCTCCAGCCCGCCCAGGTTGCCGAAGGCGCTGTCGGCGCCGGTCGGGGAATACAGGGTGATCGACGAGCCGACGCGCAGGCCCAGCTGGTCCGCCAGCGCCTGGCCGATCAGGACGTTGTCGCCGCCGTAGGCGCCCTGGCCGAAGGTCCGCTTCGCCTCGGGCGACAGGCTGGCGTAGACGTAGGTCATCGACGCCAGGTCCTGGGGCCGCACGCCGCGCACCAGGCCGCCGGTCGTCTGGCCGCCGCCGCGGAAGATGCTGGTGTTCTCGATCAGCGGCGAGACGTGGACGACGCCCGGCACGCCCTTGATCCGGGCGATGGCGGCCTCGCGCTCCGGCGAGGTCAGAATCTGTCCCTGAACGTACATGTGCCCGTTGAAGGACAGCATGCGGCTGAGCAGCTCCGAGCGGAAGCCGGCCATGATGCTCATGACCGTGATCAGGGCCATGACCGCCAGCGCGATGGCGACATAGGAGATGACGGCGATCAGGGCGATGCCGCCCTCCTTGCGCTTGGCGCGGAGGTAGCGCAGCGCCAGGCCGAACTCCCAGGCGGAGAACGGCCCGGCGGGCTTGATCGGCCGGGCGGCCGCCGCGTCGGTCATGCGGTCAGCCTCGCGATCGCCTCGGCCAGCGGCACGGAGACCTTCTCGCCGGTGGCGCGACGCTTCAACTCGACCACGCCGTCCGCCAGCCCCTTGGGCCCGATGGTCAGCTGCCAGGGCACGCCGATCAGGTCGGCCGTGGCGAACTTGCCGCCCGGGCGCTCGTCGGTGTCGTCGTACAGGACGTCCTTGCCCAGCGCCTCCAGCCTGGCGACCGCGTCCTCGCAGGCGGCCGAACAGGCGTCGTCGTTGGCGCGCAGGTTGATGACGACCACGTCGAACGGCGCCACCGCGTCCGGCCAGATGATGCCGCCCTCGTCGTGGCTGGCCTCGATGATGGCGCCCAAGAGGCGCGAGACGCCGACGCCGTAGCTGCCCATGTGGACGTCCGCATCCTGGCCGTCGGGGCCGGCGACCCGGGCCTTCATCGGGGCCGAGTACTTGGTCCCGAAGTAGAAGATGTGGCCGACCTCGATGCCCCGGGCCGACAGGCGGTCGCCCTCGGTCGTCTGCCCCTCGAAGGCGGCGGGATCGTGCATCTCCTCGGTCGCGGCGTAGAGCGCGGTTCGCTGATCAACGATTGACTGCAGATCGTCCCAGTCCAGATCGGCGCCCGGCGCCGGCATCTCGACCAGCTTGCGGTCGCAGAAGACCGCGCTCTCGCCGGTGTCGGCCAGGACGATGAACTCATGGGAAAGGTCGCCGCCGATCGGGCCGGTGTCAGCGCGCATCGGCACGGCCTTCAGGCCCATGCGGGCGAAGGTGTTCAGATAGGCCACGAACATGCGGTTGTAGGCGCGACGGGCCGAGGCCTCGTCGACGTCGAAGGAGTAGGCGTCCTTCATCAGGAACTCGCGGCCCCGCATCACGCCGAAGCGCGGGCGGCGCTCGTCGCGGAACTTCCATTGGATATGGAAGAGGTTCAGCGGCAGCGCCTTGTAGGACTTCACATAGGCCCGGAAGATGTCGGTGATCATCTCCTCGTTGGTGGGGCCGTACAGAAGCTCTCTTTCATGCCGGTCCGTGATGCGCAGCATCTCGGGACCGTAGGCGTCGTAGCGGCCCGACTCGCGCCACAGGTCCGCCAGCTGAAGCGTCGGCATCAGCAGCTCCACGGCGCCCGCCCTCACCTGCTCCTCACGGACGATCTGCTCGATCTTCCGGAGCACCCGCAGGCCCAGCGGCAGCCAGGCGTAGATGCCGGCGGCCTCCTGGCGGATCAGGCCGGCGCGCAGCATGAGCTGGTGCGAGACGATCTGGGCGTCCGAAGGCGCCTCTTTCAGCGTGGGCAGGAAGTAGCGCGACAGGCGCATGGGCAGAATCCGGCAAACAGTCGAGGAACAACCGCTTTAGCCGGGCGAGAGGGGCGAAAGCTAGGCCATCGACGATCTAACGGTCAGGCCGGTACCGATCGGGAAACGCCCCTTCGGGCAGGCTGATGCGCAGTTCCGAGTCGCATTCGAAGCAGTCGCTCACGAACAGGCCGTCGTCCCGCTCCTGCAGCCGGATCAATCCCTTCCAGTCCTGCCATTCCTCGAGCTGCACGACGTTCGGGCGGGCCTCGCGGTCGGTGATCAGCAGGAAGGAGCCGACCTGGCCGTCGCACGTCTTGAACGCGCCGACGACCGCGTCCTGCGGACCCGAGCCGGTGATGTTCGCGCCGTGGATGGCGAAGTCGGCGGCGGCCGTGTCGGCCATGGACTGGTCGATCGCCGCCTGGGTCCCGGCCGAATCGGCGCGGAAGGAGCTCCGCGACAGGGCGTTGGCGGCGCACCAGGGCGTCTTCGAGGGGCCCCGATGGGCGTTCAGCGCGGCGAGGGAGACGCCGGAGACCAGGGTTCCGGTCGGGCGGATGTCCATGTCGCGCAGCCACCAGGCGACGTCGGCGCCGGAACCGCCCCTGCGGGTTTCGCGCACGATGATGAACGGATCGGTTCCCTCCCGGCCCTGAACCGACGCCGGGGAAGCGGTCGCGGCGGAGGTCGGCGCGGCCGTCTCCGCCCTGGGCGACGACGAGGCCTCGGACGCGGGCTGGCAGGCGGCCAGGACCGTCGCGGCCGTCAGCAGGAAGAATCTCGACACGAAGCTCTCCGATCTTGTTCGGATCAGGCGTAGCAGTCGGCCCCGAGACGGATCAATCGACCAAACCTGACGGCGTCAGGCCGGCGGGGCCAGGTCGGGCAGCGGCATCCAGCCGATCCACACCAGAGCCAGCACCAGAAGCCAGACCAGGGCGGCCACCCAGGTGGTGGTGATGAATTTCTTCTTCAGGTTGGGATTGGCCGGGGCGCCCCACTGGCCGCCGTCGGTCGGCTTCTCCTGACCTTCCTGGTTCATGCCCAGCGGCAGGACGGCGAACAGCACCGTCCACCAGCAGACGATGTAGATGGCCACGATGGTGAAGGGGCCGATGGGCATCAACGGGCTCCGTGCGCGCTGGAGTCTTGGGGCGTTTCCATCAGTTCGACCAGCACCCCGCCCATGTCCTTGGGATGGACGAAGACGATCGGGGTCCCGTGGGCCCCGATGCGCGGCTCGCCCGTGCCCAGGATGGTCGCGCCCTTGGCCCTGAGCGCGTCGCGGGCGGCGATGACGTCCTCGACCTCGAAACAGACGTGGTGCTGGCCGCCCTTGGGGTTCTTGGCCAGGAAGCCGTGGATGGGGCTGTCGTCGCCCAGCGGCTCGATCAGCTCGATCTGGCTGTTGGGCAGATCGACGAAGCAGACCCGCACGCCCTGGGCCGGCAGGTCGAAGGGCGCGTGCGCCTTGGTCGCGCCCAGCAGGTCGCGATACAGGCGACGCTGGCCTCGATGGAGGGCGTGGCGACGCCGACGTGGTTCAGTCTTCCGATCATGGCGACGGCTTAGCGGGTCCGAAGGCGCGGGTGAAGGCGCGCGGTGTCGCGGCGATCACCAACTGGTGCATCGGAAGAAGCGAACCGGTTGGTCGCTCTCGTTTGAGAAGGCGTGGGGACGGCGGTTGTCGAGCAGGTAGCCGTCCGCGCGGATCGTCTCGCGCTCGCCGCCGATCTCGACGGTGAGCGTCCCCTCCATGACGAAAAGCATGACATGCCACCCTTCCGGATCGGCGCTCGCCTCGTAGCGGTCCCCGGGCTCGAGGAGCCATTCCCAGGCGTCGACCTCGCGTCGCGCGTCCAGGCTCCAGCGCAGGGTCCCCTGGCCGCCCTTGTCGCCGACCCAGCCGATCCGGTCCACGGCCCGGCCGCGCGGGCCGCGGGGGTCGCTGACCAGGTCGGCGAGGGTGGCGTCGAAGACGATGCCGATGCGGTCCAGGGTCGCCGTGCTGACCGTGCTGGAGCCCGCCTCTATGGCGCCGATCATCCGCTGGCTGACGCCCGACCGCTCGGCCAGGGCTTTCTGGCTGAGGCCCGCCGTCCGGCGATAGCGCCGGACGTTCTCGGCGACGAAGGTCAGGAAGTCCGGCGCGACTTGACTTGGCAATATATTGCCTCCAGCGTGAGGTAATATATTGCATACACGAGCGCGGTCCGTCGGGCCACGTCGTTCCGGACCCGGAGGACAGAATGGACCGCCGCCGCTTTCTGACGGGGACCGCCGGCGTCGCGGGCGCGGTCGTCGCGACGTGCACACAGGCCCAAGCGCAACCGCCCGCCCCGCCCTCTCAGCTCTCGGACTTCCTGGACGAGCAGCTGCGCGGGACCGGCTTCGGCGGAACGGTCCTGATCAGCGCGAAGGGCGAGGTCGAACGACACGCCTTCGGTCTGGCCGAGCGCGCCTTCGAGACGTCCTGCGCGGCGGACACGGCCTACCGGATCGCCTCGATCACCAAGTTGATGACGGCCGTTATCGTGATGCGGCTCAGGGCGGCGGGATGGATCGATCTGGATCAGCCGATCGCCGCCTACTTGCCCGCCTATCGCGGCGACGGGGCCGCGCGGGTCAGGATCCGCCATCTGCTGAACCACACCTCGGGCATCGAGAATTTCGACAAGGGCCTGACCAGCTACGCCGAGGCGGCGGCCCGGGGCGTGCCGCAATACCAGGCTCCCCAGACGCCCGAGACGCTGACGGACCGGTTCGCCAGCGGGCCGCTGCAGCACGAGCCGGGAAGCGTCTTCGACTACAACAACGCCGATTACGTGATCCTGGGCCGGATCATCGAGGCGGTGGAGGGCGTCCCCTACGACCAGGCGTTGAAAGTCCATGTGCTGGACCCGCTGGGACTGCGCGCGACCGGCATGGCGGTCCAGTCGGCGATCACGCCGCGGCTGGCTTCGACCTACTACAAGGACGGCGACTTGCCGCTCGCGGTCGACCTGCCGACCTACGGCCAGAATTGGTACGCGGCCGGCGGCCTGTATTCGACGGCCGACGATCTGCTGGTCTTCTCGCGCGGGCTGTACGGCGGCGGACTGGTCGCGGCCGAGGACCTGGAGGCGATGCTCACGCCCGGGCTGGACGAGTACGGCTTCGGCCAATGGGTCTCGACCCTGGAGGCGGGCGGCGCGACGCGCCGCTTCGCCCAGCGGCCCGGCCGCATCATGGGCGCCAACACCCTGCTGCTGAGGCTCCTGGACGACGACGTCACCATCGTCGTCCTGGCCAACACCAACCTGGTCGACACCGACCGGCTGGGTTTCCGGATCGCCAGACATGTGCTGACGCGGGGTTGACGCTCGGCGGCGCGGTCGTCGGAGCGAAGCGCTACTCGTTCGGCTCCAGCATGACGTCCCAGCCGTACAGGTAGCGCCGATCGCACTGCCTTGACGCCGGATCGCCCACGGTCGCGCGCGCGTAGATGAGCGCGTCGGATCCGTCCCCGGCAAGCGCCTCCCCCTGCAACTGAAGAAGCGGAACGTCCCGATCGGGAGAAAACTCCGACCGGCCGCGGACGGCATAGCTGACAGGCGGACGGCGTGATCGATAGACGGAGGTCGTCTCCGATCGCAGGACACGCCTGCCGAGGCCTCCGCGCACAGCGAGAATATCGCTCTCGAAGAGGTCGTATCGACCTCGCGGACTTGCAATGAAGACCCTGACGCCGTGCAGGCCAAGACGCACGTCTTCCAAGGTCTCGCCTTCGACGATCGAGAAGCTGCTGTAGCGGAAGCACAGCGTCGGGCCGGCGTCGGCGTTCTCCGGCGCGCTGGCCCCGAAGAGCATCAAGCTTGCGACAACGGGTGCGGCGACGACCATGGTTTCAACCTACCAGAGGACAGCCAGGCGCGACGGGCTGACCGGCGCGCCCGGACCCATCCTCAGTTCCCGCCCGGATAGGCGAACGGATCCGTCGGCCGCGGCTGGGTCGGCAGCGGCATGCGCGGCAGGGGCTCGTCGGAGTTGGCGGCGTTCAGCAGGAAGGCGGCCATGATCACCGCGGCCTGGCGCAGGTCCTCGGGCTTCAGGTGATCGTAGCTGTCGATCGAGGTGTGGTGCAGGCGGCTGCCGTAGTCGAGCGGGTCCTGGATGAACTGGAAGCCCGGAATTCCAACCGTCTGCATGTAGACGTGGTCGGTGCCGCCCGAGGTGCGCAGCGACACCGTCGAGGCGCCCATGCTGGCGAACGGTTCCAGCCATTCCTGGAAGATCGGCGCGGCGGCGACGTTGCCCTCGGCGTTGATGCCGCGGATGCGGCCCGAGCCGTTGTCCAGGTTGAAGTAGGCGACCAGCTGGCCGTGGCCGGCGCGGGGCTGGATCGGCCAGCGGGCGCGCCAGGTGCGGTTGGCCGGCAGGGCGTCCAGCTCGGCGTCGCCCAAGGGCGCGCGGGTGGCCACGTATTTGTCGACATAGGCCAGCGAGCCCAGCAGCCCCTGCTCTTCCCCGTTCCACAGGGCGAAGCGGATGGTGCGCTTGGGCCGCACGCCCAGGGCCTTGAGGATGCGCGCGGCTTCCATCACCACGGCGCTGCCGGCGGCGTTGTCTACCGCTCCGTCCGAGGCGACCCAGCTGTCCAGGTGGGCGCCGGCCATGACGTATTCGCCGACCGGTCGGTCCCGGGGATGTCGGCCAGGATGTTGTAGGCGTTGACGTCCTCGTCGTGGAAGCGGACCTCGCTCATCAGCTCCAGCGTCGGCGGGGCGTCGGTCAGGGCCAGGCGGGCCAGGCGCCGATAGTCCTCGGCCGCCAGCTCCAGGCCAGGGATACGCGGCGTGGCGCCGACGCGGTAGGTGTAGCCGGTGCCGTGCAGCAGACCCCCGTCGCGCTGGGACATCTTCACCCAGGCCAGGGCCCCTTCCTCGGCCAGGAAGGCGTCCAGGCGCGCGGCGAACTCGGCCTCGCGCAGGCGATCGGTGCTGGGGGCCGAATGCGAAGGCTGGGCGTAGGTGTTGCGGCTGCGCAGCTCCTCGTCGGTCCAGCGGCGGAACGGGGCCTCGGTGGGCTCCGAGCCGGTGTCCGGACGCGTGACCATGACGATCTTGCCCGACAGCTTGCCGCGCCAGCGGGCGAAGTCGCCGGGGCTGGTCATCGGGGCGACCACCACGCCGGCGCTGATCACGCCGTTGGTGCCGGGCGTCCAGGCGACCGGTATGACGCGCAGATCCAGCGGGCGCGGGGCGGTCATTCGGGCGCTGGCGCGGACGATCGACCAGCCGCGGCCGAACTCGAACGGATCGGGGCGGACATTGGACAGGCCCCAGTCGCGGAAGCGCTGGGCGGTCCAGGCCTCGGCCTGACGCATCTGGGGCGAGTTGGTCATCCGGCCGCCGATGCGGTCGGTCAGCCAGGCGGCGGTCTCCATCACCTCGGAGTGGTTGAAGCCCTGATCGATGATGCCGTTGATCGCGACGCGGTCCGGCGCCTGGGCGGCGGCGGGCGCGGCGAGCGGAATGGCCGTGAGGGCCAGGGCGGTTGCGGACAACAAGGCGGCCAGACGCATGGAAGCTCCCCTGAATCACTGAACGGCGGCGATAGGACCCCAAGCCTGACCGTTGTGCAAAGGAAGAACGCAGGGACCGTGTCAGTCCGTCGCGGCGTCCGGATCGATGGCGTCCTCGACCAGCTTGCGCCAGACGGGGTCCGTGGCGTCGACCAGGTCGACGTCGTCCATCAGGGCCACCACGGCGCTTCCGTCGGGCAGGATCAGGCCCAGCACGTCCATCTCGTCGCCCTCGGGACCGATGTGGCTCTCGGCCTGGACGGCCACCGCCGCCTGCTCGCCGTCCGTCTCCCACCAGATCAGCGGCTGGGGCAGATCCATGTCGATGACGCGGGGGTCGGCCGTGTCGCTCAGCGCGAAGACGGCGCGCTTGGCCTGGACATCCTCCAGCGCCGCGATCCGGCCGGTGAAGGCCTCCAGCCGGGACCAGTCGTCGGCGTCGTAGCCGCCGCCGTCGTGTTCAAAATCGGGATCGTTCTGGGTCATTCTCTTAAACCCGCTCATCCCCGCGAAAGCGGGGACCCTGTTCTTTTGGGCGATCGGTACGACCGGTGCGCTCCGACGGCAATCCCGACCTCCGGCGCCTCAGCGAAAGCACTGGGTCCCCGCTTTCGCGGGGATGAGCGGGGATGGGACGTGGGCATGAAGAAAGGGCCGGCGACCCAAGCCGCCGGCCCCTCCATCTTCGATCCCGAAGGACGACGACCTTTATTGGCCGCCCATCATCGAGGCGACTTCCGAGGCGAAGTCCGGGCCTTCGACCTTCTCGACGCCTTCGCCCAGCGCCAGGCGGACGAAGCCGGCCAGGTGCAGGTTCGACGAGCCCAGCTCCTTGGCCGAGTTGGCCACCAGCTGCTCGACGGTGACGTCCGGGTCCATGACGAACGGCTGCTTGGTCAGCACCACGTCCTTCTGGAACTTGTTGATCTGACCTTCCACGATCTTGGCGATCATGTTCTCCGGACGGCCTTCTTCCTTGGCCTTCTCGGTCAGGACCTGACGTTCCTTCTCGATGGCCGCGGGGTCCAGGTCGTCGGTGTTCAGCGACAGCGGCGAGGTGGCCGCGACGTGCATGGCGATCTTGCGGCCCAGTTCGCGCAGGGCGGTCTTGTCGCCCTCGCCTTCCAGGGCGACCAGCACGCCGATGCGGCCGACGCCCGGCGACACCGCATTGTGCACATAGGTCGAGACGACGCCTTCCGACACGGCCAGACGGGCCGCGCGGCGCAGCTGCATGTTCTCGCCGATGGTGGCGATCATGTTGGTCACTTCGTCCTGGATCGACTTGCCGTTCTCCAGCACGGCGCCGTGCAGCGACTCGACCGTGTCGTGCTCCAGGCCGTGGGCCGCGAAGGCCTTGGCGGCGTTCTGGAACAGCTCGTTGCGGGCGACGAAGTCCGTCTCGGCGTTGAACTCGATGGCGGCGGCGACTTCGCCCTTGCCGTCTTCCTTGGACGCGACGGCGACCAGGCCCTCGGCGGCGACGCGGTCGGCCTTCTTGGCGGCCTTCGAGAGGCCCTTGGCGCGCAGCCAGTCGATGGCCGCGTCGATGTCGCCGCCCGTTTCCTGCAGCGCCTTCTTGCAGTCCATCATGCCGACGCCCGAACGCTCGCGAAGCTCCTTCACGAGGGCGGCAGTGATCTCGGCCATTGGTAGTCTCCTAAGGTGTATTCGTATGCGGGAACGGCCGGGGTGTTTTGCCCCGGCCGTATGTCAGTTCAACGCACGGCCTTCAGATCGAAGACCGTCGTGCGGTCTTCAGACCGCGGCCTTCTCGGTCTCGACGGCGTCGTTGGCTTCCGAAGTCGCTTCCTGAGCGGCTTCGTCGGCGACGGCGGGCTGCTCGGCGGCGGCTTCCAGCTCAGCGGCGACGCCTTCCGTGCCTTCCGGCGCGGCTTCAGCGGCGACCGGGGCCGAGGCCTCGCGCAGCATCGGCTCTTCCGGGTTGATCGCCGCGCCCAGGTCCACGCCCGCGGCCGACTGGCCGGCGGCCAGGCCGTCCAGGACGGCGTCGGCGATCAGGTCGCAGTAGGTCTGGATGGCGCGCGCGGCGTCGTCGTTGCCCGGCACCGGATAGGTGATGCCGTCCGGATCCGAGTTGGTGTCCAGGATCGCGATGATCGGGATGTTCAGCTTGCGGGCTTCCAGGATGGCGATCGACTCCTTGTTGGTGTCGATCACGAACATGATGTCGGGAATGCCGCCCATGTCCTTGATGCCGCCCAGCGAGGCGTCCAGCTTGTCGCGTTCGCGCTGCAGGCTGAGCAGTTCGCGCTTGTTGCGGCCCTCGCCGCCCGACTCCAGCAGGGCGTCCAGTTCGCGCAGGCGGGCGATCGAGCCCGAGACCGTCTTCCAGTTGGTCAGGGTGCCGCCGAGCCAGCGGTTGTTCATGTAGTACTGGGCGCAGCGCTTGGCGGCCTCGGCGACCGGATCGGCGGCCTGGCGCTTGGTGCCGACGAACAGCACGCGGCCGCCCTTGGCGGCGACGTTGCGAACCTCGACCAGCGCCTGGTGCAGCAGCGGCATCGTCTGCGACAGGTCGATGATGTGGATGTTGGAGCGCGAGCCGAAGATGTACTTGTCCATCTTCGGGTTCCAGCGGTGCGTCTGGTGGCCGAAGTGGGCGCCGGCTTCGAGCAGCGAACGCATGGAGAATTCAGGCAGAGCCATCTGTAGTCAGTCCTTCTTCCGATTATTCCGCCGCAGGCGCTGAAAGGCCGGAGTGGCCCTCGGAACGGAGCGGATCGGGATGTCTCCCCGAAACGCGCCACGCCTGCGTGTGAAGTGGGCGCGCATTTAGGGCATGAGGGACCGAAAGGCAAGCGGCGCCGGGATGCGGCCTCGATCAGCCTGGATGGCGCTCCAGCCGGATGTCGCGGACGGCGGTCCAGGTCCCGTCGCCGGTCCGGCCTAGCCGCACGATCCCCGAGCCGCCACGCAATTCCTGCCGGGCGCGATAGGCGGCGTCGACGCCGAATTCGCCGCCGAAGACCACGTCGTCGATATAGTACGGCCGTCGACCGGGCTCCTGAAGGAACAGGTGCACGTGCGCAGGCATGGTCATGTCCGGATAGGGCGCGGGCTTGATGGTGTCGAAGGCGTAGCGTCCCTGGGCGTCGGTCCTGACCCAGCCGCGCAGGCGACCATGACGGCGGCTCCACGTCGTCTCGGCGGTTCCGCCGGCGTACAGGCCCGCCGCATTGGTGTGGTGGGCGTAGATCACCACGCCCGGGGCCGGCGTGACGCCGTCGGCGGCCAGCACTCGGCCCGTCAGACGCATCCGCTCGCCGGGCTCGGTCGGCCCGGCCAGCCGCAGGATCGACGGCAAGGCGGCCGGATCGCGCTCGGCGACCGCTTCGCAGCCCTCGCAGGCGTAAAGATTCGGGCGGACCCGCCCCTCACCGGCCCGCGCCTCGCTGGACTGGGCGTCGCCGGCCGACC
>NZ_JBNFOJ010000024.1:0-18761 GCF_057364705.1 Brevundimonas sp. CURTG3B2_SDJG | reverse complement strand
CCGCTCCTTCGCCCGCCCGGGCCCAGACGCCGGCGTCCGCCGGCCGCGGGGCCGGCACCGACTGGCGAGTCCAGGACTCCGAGGGCCAGGACGCCCTCGCCTTTCTGGCGCCGTTGTCGGGCCGCGCGCTCTACACCCACTACTACGCCGAGGACGTCGCGCTTTTCGCGCCGCGCCTGTCGAAAGCGACGCGCGACGCCGTTCCCGCCCTGTGGCAGGCGGCTGAGGACGAAAGCTTCGGCCTGTTCTCCCCGAACCTGAACACCATCCTGTCCCACGCCGAGCGCGACGCCACCCTGGACGACATGATCGCCGCCCTGGGCGATCCGGAGAGGATCGTCCGCCCCGCCTACCAGCAAGGCCCTTACTGGGATCAGAAGGACTGGGACTGGTTCGTCCGCCACGCGCCGCAGACGCGCTCGGTGCTGGAAGCCATGAAGGCGGCCGGGTTCCCCGCGTTCCGGCGCGAGCGGGCGGGCGCGACGCTGGAGGCCGGGCTGACGATGCTTCGCGCCGCCCTGCCGGCCTTCGACATCATCAAGGTCGAGGAGAAACTGACGGGACGGACCTTCGATCCCCGCATCGACATCACCCTGATGCAGTTCTCCAAGCCGCACGGGATCAAGGTCCACGGCCAGAGGTTCCTGCAGTCGGCCGACTACGACGTGGGCCTGACCGTCCGCATCGCCGCCCACGAACTGCTGCATCCGCCCGTGCCGATGGAGGGCCCGACGGCCCTGGCGGCGCTGGCCGTCCTGGAGAAGGACCCGCTGATCTCCCGCATCGTCCGCGACCACGATCCAGGTCTGGGCTACACGACGCTGGAAGGCGTCCTCAACGAGGATCTGTGCCAGGCGCTGGACCAGACCGTCAGCGAGGTGCTCGGCGTGGCGCGCAATCCCGCCGACCGGTGGCGCACCCAGGACGATGGCATGCACGTGCTGGCGGCGGGTCTCTATGGCCTGCTGCGCGAGGACCGCTGGTCGCGCGAAGGCGGATCGATCGAGACCTGGCTGGCCGATGCGGTCCGCCGGGGACGGCTGGCGCCGGAGGTTCTCCACCCCGTCGCCGCCCGGGTGCTGGAGCGTCCGGTCGACCGGCTCTGGCCGCTGGCGCCCAACGCGTGACGAAAATTGGCTAGCGCAAGGCCAGCGTCAGCGTCTTGATGTCCACGTACTCGTCGATCCCGTGGGTTGAGCCTTCGCGGCCGTAGCCGGAGGACTTGACCCCGCCGAAGGGGGCGACCGCCGTCGACATCAGCCCGGTGTTGATCCCGCACATCCCCGCCTCGATCCGCCTGCCGATACGGAAGGCGCGGTCCAGGTCGCGGGTGAACAAATAGGAGGCCAGGCCGAATTCGCTGTCGTTCGCCTTGCGCAGGACCTCGTCCTCCGTTTCGAACGGGAAGATCGGGATCAGCGGGCCGAAGGTCTCTTCGTCGCGGAACAGCGTGTCGTCGCCGCCCAGGGTCACGGTCGGCTGGAAGAATCGGCCGCCCAGCGGGTGGCGGCCGCCCCCGGTCAGGACCCGGCCGCCCGAGGCCTGGACCTTCGACAGGTGATCCTCGACCTTGGCGATCGCCTTGTCTTCGATCAGGGGGCCGACCTTGACGTCGGGCTCGAAGGCGGGGCCGACCGGGATCTTCGCCACCTCGGCGGCGAGCTTCTGGGCATAGGCCTCCGCGACGCCCGCCTCGACATAGACGCGGTTCGGGCAGACGCAGGTCTGGCCCGAGTTGCGGAACTTGCCCTTGATGGTCTCGGCGACGGCCAGGTCCAGATCGGCGTCGGCGAACACGATCAGAGGCGCCGCGCCGCCCAGTTCCATCGACACCCGCTTCAGGGTCGGGGCGCACTGTTCGGCCAGCTTGCGGCCGACCGGGGTCGAACCGGTGAAGCTGAGCTTGCGGATTTCGGGCGAGGCCGTCAGCACGCCGCCGATGGTCGCCGCGTCGCCGGTGATCACGCTCAGCGCGCCCTCGGGCAGGCCCGCCTCATAGGCCAGTTCGGCCAGGGCGATGGCGGTGAAGGGCGTCTGGCTCGCCGGCTTGACCACGGCCGTGCAGCCGGCGGCGAAGGCGGGGCCCAGCTTTCGGGTCAGCATGGCCGCCGGGAAGTTCCAGGGCGTGATCAGCGCACAGGGCCCCACAGCCTCGCGGAACGTCAGCAGGACGTGGCCCAGCGGGCTGTCCTGGGTCTCGCCGAGCAGCCGTTCGGCCTCGCCGGCGAACCATTTGATGAAGCCGTTCGCATAGGCGACCTCGCCCTTGGCCTCTTCGAACGGCTTGCCGTTCTCCAGCGCCATCAGGGCGCCGAGGCCCTCGGTGTTCTCGTCGATCAGCCTCGCCCACTCGCGCAGGACGGCGGCGCGCCTGTGCGGGTCGGACCGGGACCAGTCGGGAAAGGCGTCCACCGCCGCCCGGATCGCCTGCTCGGTCTCGGTGCGGCCCAGGTCCGGAACATGGCCGATGACTTCGCCCGTCGCCGGATCGTCCACCGCGATCCGGGCGTCGCTCCTGACCGCCCGGCCGGCGATCAGGGCGTGTTCGCGCAACAGCTTCAGGCCGGCGTCGCGGGCGGTGGCGTTCATGGCGGGCGTCCGTGGGGAGGATACGGATGGGGTAACGCGTCAGTCGGTCATGGTGTTCAGGTCCCGCGCCTTGGTCTCGGGCAGCCAGATCAGGCTGACGACCACGGCGACCAGGGTGAACGCGACCGAATACCAGAGGCCGAAGTAGATATTCCCCGACGCCGCCACCAGGGCGAAGCTGGCCGCCGGCAGCAGGCCGCCCACCCAGCCGGTGCCGATGTTGTAGGGCAGGCTCATGGCCGTGTAGCGCACCCGGGTGGGGAACAGCTCGACCAGGGCCGCGGCCTGCGGGCCGTACAGCGCCGTCGCGCCGACCATGAAGATCATCAGGATCAGGAACACCAGTGGCAGGTTGACCCGCGCGGATCGGCCTTCTCGGGATAGCCGGCCTGGACGAGGGCGGCCTTCACCCGGCCCTCGACGTCGGCGCGGACGGCCTTCAGCGCCTCGGGCGTCATGCCGGCGCCCTCGACGGAGGGAACCTCGGCCGAGCCGATGCGAACCACCGCCACCGAGCCGGCGGGCGCCGCGGCGTTGGCGTAAGAGACCCCGGCGTTGGACAGGACGCTCTTGGCGATGTCGCACGAGCTGGAGAAGGTCGCCTTGCCGATGGGGTCGAACTGCAGCGCGCAGGCCGCGGGGTCGGCGACGACCGTGACCGGCGAGGCCGCCTGCGCCTCCGCCAGCGCCGGATTGGCGGCCCGCGTCAGGGCGTGGAAGCCGGGGAAGAAGGCGACCAGGGCCAGGATCATGCCGAACAGCATCACGGGCTTGCGGCCCAACCGGTCCGACAGCCAGCCGAAGAAGATGTAGAGGAAGGCCGAGGCGACGGTGACCGCCAGGACCAGTTGGTCGACGGTGTTGGTGTCGACCTTCAGCACCCGCTCCATGAAGAAGCGGGTGTAGAAATAGCCGCAGTACCAGACCGCGCCCTGGGCGATCATGATCCCGAACAGGGCGATCAGGACGAAGCGGCCGTTCTTCCAGGTCAGGAAGGCTTCGCGGTAGGGCGCGCGCCGTTCTCCGCCCTCTTCCTCCATGCGCTGATAGGCCGGGCTCTCGTTCAGCTTCAGCCGGATCCACAGCGACACGGCCAGCAGCAGGGCCGACAGCAGGAACGGGATGCGCCAGCCCCAGGCGTCGAAGGCCTCGACGCCGACGACGGCCCGGGTGACCAGGATCACCGTCAGGGCTCCGATCAGCCCCATGGCGGCGGTGGTCTGAATCCAGCCGGTCAGCAGGCCGCGCTTCTTCGGGGGCGAGTGTTCAGCGACATAGATCGCCGCCCCGCCGTATTCGCCGCCCAGGGCGAAGCCCTGCAGCATGCGCATGACCAGCAGCAGGATCGGGGCCGCCAGACCGATCTGGCCGTAGTCGGGAAGCAGGCCGATGGCCACGGTGGCCAGGCCCATCAGGGTGATCGTCACCAGGAAGGTGGTCTTGCGGCCGGTCTTGTCGCCGAACCAGCCGAACACCAGGGCGCCCAGCGGCCGCACCACGAAGCCCAGGCCGAAGGTCAGCAGGGCCATGATGTAGCTGACGGTCTCGCCGGCGTCGGCGAAGAAGTGCCGGGCGATGATCGTCGTCAGCGAACCGAAGACGAAGAAGTCGTACCATTCGAACGCGGTGCCCGCGGCCGAAGCCCCGACCACCGTCCTCAGTCCCGGGCCCTCACGGGTTTCCGTCGCCTGCGTCATCTTCCGCCTCCCCGCGCGTCTCCGGGCGTCTCTGGCGGACGCCTGTGGCGGCGATGCTAGACGGCGCGTCGGTCCGCGCAAGAGGGGGATCCGGACAAGCGAAGGCCCGCCGGGGGAGCCGACGGGCCTTCTTCATCCGCGCCGCGCGTCGGGGGAATCGCGGCCCGGGAAACGAACTTAGTTCTTGGCGTCTTCCGCCGCGCCGGTCACCGCGCTGCGGCGGCCGAGGCGTCGCGTCCGACCCCCGAGATGGTGTTGCAGGCCGCGGCGGTCAGGGCGGCGGCGGCGGCGACCAGAACAAATACCTTGCGCATGTCGATACTCCTTGAAGCCGGGGAGGGGGCCGCCTGGAAAGGCGGGGAGGCTCTGCGGGAATCAACGTCGCGGGAAGGGTGGGGTTCCCACGTCGGCCGGGTCGGTCGGGATCACCGCCTCGGGGGTTGCGAAGGTCATCCGGGCGATCGTGCCGCCGCCCTCTGCGGTCGCCATCTCGACCTCGCCTCTCAGCTGTTTGGCGAACGCGCCCATCAGGGTCCGGCCGACGCCGGCCCGCATCGACTCCGTGACGCCGGGGCCGTCGTCCTGCACCTCCAGCACGCTGATATCGCCATCGACCCGGAAGCGCACCTTCAGATCTCCCCCGCGCTCGGCGAAGGCGTGCTTCTGGGCGTTGGTGACCGCTTCCACCAGCCACAGGGCGAGCGGCGCCAACTTGTCGGGATCCACCACCAGGGAATCCGCCTCGACCGACGACGTCACCAGGTGGCCGCGGACGGCCTCGCTGGCGATCAGCTGCCCGACCAGTTCGGTCAGGAAGATGCGGGCGTCGGCGTAGCGCAGGTCGTCGCTCTGGTAGAGGGTGCGGTAGATGAGGGCGAGGGCCGAGATCCGCTGGCGGGTGTCGCCCACCGCGGCCTTGGCCGGCGCGTCCTTCAACGCGCGCTGCTGCATCGACAGCAGCGAGGAGATGATCTGCAGGTTGTTCTTCACCCGGTGGTGGATCTCGCGCATCAGCGCGTCCTTCTCGGCCAGCGAGGCGAGCAGGGCGGCGTCCCGGGTGGTGATGGTCTCGGCCAGTTCGTCCAGGGTCGTCGCCAGCACCCGGATCTCGGACGGCGCGTTGACCGCCTGGACGGGCCGGACCGAGAACCGGCCCCGGGCGTAGATGGCGGCGATCCGTTCCAGATACTCCAGCCAGCGCACGACGATCCGATCGCTGACCAGCATCACGCAGGCGAAGGCGACGAACCAGGCCAGCAACGGCATCACCAGGGCGCTGACGGGGTTCAGCCGCGCCCAGGACAGCAGGCCTGGCGCCGGAGCCGACAGCAGGGCGTAGACGTCGCGGCCGGCCAGGGCCGCGCCCGCGAAGACCCGATGCCGCCCGTCGGAATCGGCCTCGAAAATCGCCGATCCGTCCGCCCGGGCGCGATCGACCCAGCCGATCAGGCTCCGCCGGCCGTCCAGGGTGAAGGCGTCCATGTCGGTGGCGGTCAGAATCCGACCCTCGGCGTCGGTCAGCGCGGCCTCGGATCCTTCCGGCAAGCTGGGGTCCGCGACGTCCGGCTGAAGGGCGGACAGCGGGATCAGGGCGATCATGGCCCCGTCGAACGCGCCCAAAGGACGCTCCAGCCTGAGGGCGACGACCAGCTGCGGCGGCTGGCCGTCCTGAGCGGGCGCGCGGGCCAGCACGGTGCTTTCGCCGGCCCGCAGCCGCTGAAACCAGGCGCTGTTGCGCGCCTGGGCCAGCCAGCCGGGCGGGGCCCGGCCCAGTTCGCGCGAGGCGCAGGTCGTCTGACCGGTCGGAGTCAGCCGCGCCAGCCCGTCGATCCGATCGACCTGCTGGACCAGGGCGGTGAGGCGCGGTTCGCAGAAGATCTCCAGCGCCTCGGGCCGCAGCGCCTGCAGCAGCACGCCGGTGCTGTCCAACCGAGCCTTGGCGCTGGCCGCGGTGCGTTCGGCGGCCAGTTGCAGGTCCGACCTCCGCTCCTCGGCCTGCAGCCGGAACTGCGACTGGGCCTGGAAGGCGCCGAGCAGCAGGATGGGCAGCAGGCTGAGGGCCAGGGCGACGCCCAGCCGGAAGCGGATGCCCTGGAACCTCGGTGGCGCCAGTCCCCGGCCGAACGCGCGTCCAAGCCGGACCACCCGCTCAGTCCCGGACGTTGCTCAGGCGGTCGGCGTCGGCCAGGATGGAACGCATGGCGTCGCCGGCGGCGCGCCCGTCGCGGGCGTACCCGCCCTTCTCCAGCGTGGCCTGCAGCGCCTTGCGGGCGCGCGACACGCGGCTCTTCACCGTACCGACCGCGCACTGGCAGATTTCGGCCGCCTCCTCGTAGGCGAAGCCGCCCGCGCCCACCAGGATCAGCGCTTCGCGCTGCTCCTCGGGCAAGGTCGCCAGGGCCAGCCGCAACTCGTCCAGGGCCACCGGCGATTCGGGATCGTCCACCGCGACCAGGGTCCGCTCGGCGGCTTCCTGGTCCAGCTGGGACTGGCGCCACGACCGGCGTTTCTCGGAATA
This sequence comes from Brevundimonas sp. CURTG3B2_SDJG, assembly GCF_057364705.1. Taxonomy (NCBI): domain Bacteria; kingdom Pseudomonadati; phylum Pseudomonadota; class Alphaproteobacteria; order Caulobacterales; family Caulobacteraceae; genus Brevundimonas; species Brevundimonas sp. CURTG3B2_SDJG. The sequence continues at coordinate 11,957 of NZ_JBNFOJ010000024.1, read as the reverse complement.
GAACTGGTTGCGAAGGATCATGAAGGTCCAGGCCTTCATGTTGGTGCCCATCTGATAGCTGGCCCGCGCGTCCCAGGCCTTCATCATCGCGTCCTGCGCCAGATCGTCGGCCGCCGTCGGGTCGCCCGTCAGGGTGCGCGCGAAGGCTCGCAGGTGCGGGATCAGCGTCACGAGCTCCTTCTTGAAGGCGTCGTCGTCGGCTGAAGGCGGCTTGGGCGGCGGATTGGCGGCTCCGCTCATGCGCCCTCCCCGCCGGCGGACCGCTTGTCCGCGCGCCGCAGGATGTCCAGGAATTCGTCCGGCACGGGCTCGTTGACCACTTCGTCGAACATGTGGCGCAGCTTGACGCCGATCGCCTGCTGACGAAGGCGCGCCTCCTCCAGGCCGGCGCCGCCCTTGGGCGCCTTGCCCGGGGGATTTGAATTATCTGTCATCGAAAAAACGGTGGCCACCCTGACTCTGCGTTATCAATGCCGGGAACGCCAGCCTGCGTCGAGGGTTCCGGCATGGGCTTCACAATATGCTGAAGCTTGTCGAGCTTGCCTGGAACCGTGGCGCATTTGATACGTTCGACAGAGCTGTAGCGGCTCCGTCCGAGAGCCGATGACTGTCGGGGAATTTGAGTATGAGCCTTTTGGCCCGCCTTGCGCCGCATCTTCCGTACGTTCGCCGGTATGCGCGCGCGCTGACCGGGGACCAGACCACCGGCGACAACTACGTCCGCGTCGCGCTCGAGGCGCTGGCGGCCGGGGAACGCCAACTGCCCGCGGATATGACGCCGCGCGTCGCGCTGTATCACGTGTTTCACGCCATCTGGGCCTCGACCGGCGCCCATCTGGAGGACAAGAGCGGCATGGACGGCCGCGAGGACGCCACGGGCCGCCTGATGCGGATCGCGCCCCGGTCGCGCCAAGCCTTCCTGCTGACGGCCCTGGAAGGGTTCACTCCGTCCGAGGCGGCGCAGATCCTGGAGGCGGACGCCCACGACGTCGAACGTTTGATCGCCGAAGCCCAGTCCGACATCGACGCCGAGCTGGCCACCGACGTCCTGATCATCGAGGACGAGGCCATCATCTCGGCCGACATCGAAAGCCTGGTGAAGGAGCTGGGTCACCGCGTGACCGGCACGGCCACCACCCACGACGAGGCCGTCGACGCCGTCGCCCGCCACCGTCCGGGACTCGTTCTGGCCGATATCCAGCTTGCCGACGGCTCCTCCGGCATCGACGCCGTCAAGGACATCCTCAAGCGGATCGACGTGCCGGTGATCTTCATCACGGCCTTCCCGGAACGTCTTCTCACCGGCGAACGGCCCGAGCCGACCTTCCTGATCACCAAGCCCTTCCAGCCCGAAACGGTGAAGGCGGCGATCAGTCAGGCGCTCTTCTTCCATCCGTCGCGGCAGCGTGAAGCGGCGTAACCGCTTCGCTCTCGAGACACCGGAAAAGCCCCGGCCGCCGGCCGGGGTTTTTACGTCTAGGCGGGCGGCGCGGCCTGGGTCGTGGGCGCGTTGACGTTGGGCGCCTCGCCGGTTGCGGGCGACGTCGGCCGACCCTCGGCGGTGGTGGGCGCGTCCGCCGTGGGCGGGGTGGCCTGGGCGCCGCTGAAGGCCTGGGAATCGACGGCCTGCTCGCCGTTGTTGGCGTTGGTCCGGGCGAAGCCGCCCTGGCTGACGAACCACATGCCCAGCAACAGGACGGCCGCCGCCCCGGCCGAGATCACCAGCAGGGTCAGGATCCGCACGCCGCCTCGGCCGCCGCGTACATACTGCGCCTCGACCGGCCGGCCCTCGTGCACGGCGTCGGCCGACTTGTCGTGGGGAGATTGGTGCGTCATGGGTCGCCTCCGGGTCGTTTGGCCTTGCTCCTAGAACGCGGGGTTCAGCGCCGCCGTTCCGGCCGTCCATGGGCGCGAAAAAATATCGCCGCGCGCCGGAACCCTGGAGGGTCGCCGCCGTTATCGGTCTGCGGAGGCGGCGACGCCCCCCCGACTTGAGACCGGCCACAGCTGGTCTGTCGCCTCCGCGCCTCATTCTCGATGATGCCACTTCAAGGCGGACCTGACCGGGTCCGCCTTTTTCTTGGTCCCGTCTGGACAGGCGCGCCGGGGTGGCCACTATGCGGGTCCTGAAAGAAAACCCGGAGATGACCATGGACCGCGTCAACCGTCAGTGGGTGCTGCGCCAACGCCCCAAGGGACTGATCCAGCCGGGCGATCTGGAACTGGTCGATGCGCCCGTCCCGGCGCTGAACGAGGGCGAGGTGCTGATCCGCACCGTCTACCTGTCCCTGGACCCGACGAACCGGACCTGGATGAACGACGCCGAGGGTTATCTGCCGGCGGTGCCGCTGGGCGGGGTGATGCGCGGGCTGACGCTGGGCGTGGTCGAGGACAGCCGGTCCGGCCGGTTCAAGGCGGGCGACGTGGTCTCGACCGCCGCCGGCGGCTGGTCCCACTACGCCGTGGTCCCGGACGGCGCGGTGTCCCGCGTTCACCGCGCGCCGGGGCTTCCCCTGACCGCCAACATGTCGGTCTTGGGCATGACCGGCATGACCGCCTATTTCGGCGTCACCGACGTCCTGAAGGCCAAGGCGGGCGAGACGCTGGTGATCTCGGCCGCCGCGGGCGCGGTCGGCTCGATCGCGGGACAGGTGGCCAAGGCGCGCGGCGCGCGGGTCATCGGCATCGCCGGCGGTCCCGACAAATGCCGCTGGCTGACCCAGGAGCTCGGGTTCGACGCGGCCATCGACTACAAGGGCGAGGACGTCGGCGACGCCCTGGATCGCCTGGCTCCCGACGGAATCGACCTGAATTTCGAGAACGTGGGCGGCGACATCATGATCGCCGTCTGGAACCGCATGAAGGTCCACGGTCGCATGGCGGTCTGCGGCCTGATCTCGGCCTATAACGCCACCCGCATGCCGCCGTCGCCCAACTTCAGCCGGATCATCACCCACCGCCTGCAGGTGCAGGGCTTCCTGGTCCTGGACTACGCCCACCGGGCCAAGGAGATGGTGGCCGAGATGGGGCCTTGGCTGGCCGACGGCCGGATCCAGTGGAAGGTTCACGTGGACGACGGCCTGGACGGCGCGCTCGACTCCCTGAACCGCTTGTTCACTGGCGACCACGACGGCAAGCTGCTGGTCCGCGTCTCCGAAGAACCGGCCGCGTAAGGAGCCAGCGCATGACCGAGCCTCTGCACGTCCATTTCGAAGATCTGGGCGTGGGCGAGGTGGTGCCCCTGGGGGCCTGCATGGTCGATCCGGCCGCGCTGGAGGTGTTCGTCGAGCGCTTCCTGCCCGGGTGGGATCCGGCCTACGGAGCCCCCGACGCCATGGTCTACGCCCTGTGGAGCCGGCTGTTCGCCGACAAGGCCGCCGGCTGGGCCCAGTCCAAGGTGCTGGCCGTGGACGGCCTGAGATACCTGCGCAACCCGCCGGCGGCGAACTGATGCGCGGCCGCATGACGGTCATGGGCAAGGATCCCGTCGGCGACGAGAAGGGCATCGTCATCGCCCAGCAGGACCTGCTCGACGAGGCCGGCCGGCTGATCTTCTCCTGCCTGACCCGGTCGCTTTTGGCCCGCCGCTGACGCGGCCCTTCGGGCTGCGAGTGGCTAGTGCAGTTGCCGCCATGCATGAAAAACCCCGCCTGGCGAAACCGGGCGGGGTTGTTTCTTTTCGGTCGGCCAGTGCCACTAGCCACTAGCCACTAGCCCATCACGCGTTGGCGGCGACCGGCTGGGTCTCGGCCCGTTCGAAGGCCATGGCGATCAGGCGGTCCCAGCCCAGCAGCGACACCAGGTGGGCGTAGATCTGGCCCAGGGCGCCGTTGTCGCGCAGTTCGGCCAGTTTTTCAGCCGACAGCGCCTTCAGCTTGTCTTCCGAGACGGCGAAATACTCGGCCAGCTTCTGAGGCTCGGCCGCGGTGCCGTCCGGATTGCGCGGGGTGAAGAGGGCCTCGCGGGTGTCGAACAGGTCCAGGTCGACCAGCAGCTTGATGAAGGATTCGGTGCGCAGGCGCTCCTGCTCGAAATTGTTGCAGAACTCCATCGCCTGCTGGGTGTAGGTCGAGGGCTGGCCGTCCGCGAACAGAGGCGTCTGGCCGCCTTCCTTCAGGAACGACGCATTGCGGTCGATGCACAGGATCAGGCGCTTCTGGGCGTCGTCGTTGGCGAACACGAACGGGTAGCGGCGGACGTAGGCCGGAATATAGGCCTCGGGCCGGAAGTCGCCCTCGGCGTTGACGTACAGGTTTTCGCCGGGGCGCAGACCCATCACCGCCACGGGCTGCTTGCTGTCGCCGACGAAGATCACCGGATAGGACAGGGCTGCCGGCGCGAACTCGGTCACCGTCAGCGGCACCAGGTGCGCCTGGGCGGTGAAGGCGTAGGGCTTGTCGACCGGGTCGACGCCCAGGGCGCCGTGCGCCTCGACCGACAGCGGCTCGGGCTTGCTGTAGAACAGGACGTTGCCGGACAGGGCGGCCTCGGCGGGAGCGGTGGTGTCGGTCATGGACGCGTGAAGCTCTGGAAAAGGATGAAGGCGCGCCTTCTAGCCCAGACGGCGGGGAGCGGCAAACAGCGTCGCGCCACAGGCGATGGCCGCCGCCGCTCCCTCGGAGCCGTCAGCCCTAGAAGACCGCCCGCACGCCCAGGGTCAGGTTGCGTCCGCGAAGGGGCGCGACATTCGTCAGGAACGAAGCGTGGTTCAGCGCCACCTCGTCCAGCAGGTTGTTGCCGCGCAGATAGACCTGGGTTCCGACGCCGCCCACGGTGAAGTCATAGGCGACCGTGGCGTTCAGCATGTCGTAGCCCGGCGTCTCGGTCTCGAAGGCGGCGATGTCGTCCTGTTCGAAGACGTGCTGGAACTCGACGTCGCCGGACCAGGCGTCGTGCAGGAACTCGGCCCGGGCGCCCAGCCGGGCGGCCGGGATGCGCGGCACGTCACCGCCGCCGCCGCTGAACTTGGCCCGCACGTAGTCGCCGAAGACCTCGCCCGAGAGCCAGGGCGTGAACCGATGCTTGATCTCGCCCTCGACGCCGGTGAACACCGCGTCGCGCTGGCTGTACCGGATCAGGCGGAAGTTCTCGAAGGTGTCCAGGGTCTCGGCGTAGATGTAGCCGTCGTAGTCGTAACGGTAGGCGCTCGCCGAGAAGGTGGTGTCGCCGGCCGTCCTGCGCAGCGCGATCTCGGCGGCGTTGACGGTTTCGACGTCCAGCGTCGGCGTCCCGATCTCATAGGTGTTGGTGGCCAGGTGGACGCCCCGGGCGAACAGCTCCTGGGCCGTCGGCGCGCGCTGCGAGCGAGACAGCGAAGCGGCGACCGACCAGTCCGGCGCGAAGCTCCAGACCGCCCCGCCCGAGATCGAGAAGGGTTCGTGGCTGGCGTCCGGCTTGCCGACGGCCTCGATCTCCTGCCACTCCTGGCGCGCGGCCAGTTCGAAGCGCACGGCGCCCAGCTGGAACTCCTCCATGGCGAACAGGGCGTTCGAGGTCGTCCGGCTTTCCGGCAGGAAGGCTTCCTCGCCCACGGCCGCGAAATCGCTGCGGGTCGACTGCAGGCCGACGACGCCGCGCAACGCCCCGATCGGCGAGTGCTCCAGCTCGACGCGCGTGTCGTAGCCCTCGTTGGTGAAGGTGGTGGCGACCTCGTCGCCCTCCAGCTCGTCGTGGGCGTAGTCGGTGTAGCCGCCCCGGAAGCTCAGCCGCTCGACCCCGGCCATCGGCTGGCGGATCTCGCCGCGCAGGTCCACGCGACGGCTGCGCAGGTCGATGGTCGGGACCTCGCCGCCGTGCTCGTGCTCATGGTCGTGATCGTCGTCGCCGTGGTCGTGGCCGCCGCAGTGCAGGGACGTCCCGTGCCGGTGGCAGTCCTCGTACTCGTGGCTGTGGCCCGGCAGGCCGTAGTTGCTCTCCTGGTCGGTGTAGGCGAGGCCCAGGTAGCCGCGCGATCCCGCCCAGGAGGCGCCGACGGTGACCGTCTGGGTATCGTTGAAGGATCCGGCCAGCCGGTCGAAGGACTCATCCTCCTCGTCGCCGTCCGCGTGGTCCTCGTGCGGCGATGATAGGTGGGGACGGCGTAGTCGTCGGACTCGCGCTTCAACGCCTCGAGCCGCAGCGCGAAGCCGCCGCCCAGGCCGGCGGTCACCCCGGCGACCACGGTGCGTTCCTCGTCCGCCGTGCCGGCCCGCGCCTCGACCGCGCCGTGAACGCCGTCGGTCGGACGGGTCGGGATGCGCTTGTCGACGACGTTGACGGCGCCGCCGATCGCGCCGCCGCCATACAGCAGGGCGCTGGGCCCGCGCAGAATCTCGATGCTGTCGATCAGCAGGGGCTCGACGCTCACCGCGTGATCCGGCGAAATCTCCGAGGCGTCGAGCAGGGCGGCGCCGTTGCTCAGCACCCGCACCCGGGGCGAGGTTTGGCCGCGGATCACCGGCCGGCTGGCGCCGCCGCCGAAGGTGTCGGAGTTGACGCCCGGAATGCCGGACAGGGTCTCGCCCAGGGTCGCCTGGCGACGGTGCACCAACTCGTCGCCCGACAGCACCGCGACGCTCGAGACCACCTCGTGCGCTCCGCGTCCCAGCGGCAGGGCGGTGACGACCACCTCGTCCAGTTCCGCCGGTTCCTGAGAGGGCTGGGACTGGGCGGCGGCCGCGCCGGCCATGAGGGCGAAACCGCTCACGGCGGTGAGGAGCAGGGAGAGACGCATGAATTCGTTCCGACGCTGAAGACCTCGCTCCGGATATGTTATAATGTTACATCGTTCAAGTCCGAAAACGCGGAGCGCCGCCCTGGCCGGAGACATCTTCACCTACATCGAGGGGCTCCAGTCGCCCGAACCCTGGGGTTCGGTCCTGGACGCCGGCGTCGGGGTCAATTCGGCCGAATGGCTCCTGTCGCTGGAGACCGACCGCTGGACCGCCGTGACGGCGTCGCGCGGGCACGCCCGCCAGGTCGAGAGGGCGATCGGCGCGCGCCAGCGGCCCCAGGACAGCCTGATCGTGGGCAATTGGATGGACGAGGGCCTGCTGCGCGGCCAAGTCTACGACGTCGTCCTGGCGGACTATCTTCTGGGCGCCGTGGAGGGGTTCGGTCCCTATTTCCAGGACGCGCTCTTTCGCCGTCTGCGGCCGCTGGTCGGCCGGCGGCTGTATGTGGTGGGCCTGGATCCCTATGTGGTCGGCGAGGCGCCGGATCCGGCCGCCCGATGCGTGCGCGAGATCGGCCGGCTGCGCGACGTCTGCCAGCTTCTGGCGGACGAGACCCCCTATCGGGAGTACCCCGCCGAATGGGTGTGCGACCGGCTGCGCGAGGCGGGCTTCCGGGTTCTTTCGGCCCAGCGGTTCGCGAATCGCTACAAGGCCCGTTGGGTGAACAGCCAATTGGACATGGGCCTGCGGCGATTGGCGAAGGTCCCTGACCGGGCGCTGGCCGCCGCGCTCGAGGCGCGCATCGCCGCGCTCCGGACCCGGGCCCTGGAGCAGGCCGAACGCGACGGCGGGCTGAGGCACGGGTTCGACTATGTGATCGCGGCCGAGCCGTGCTGAGGCCCCTCGGGTCGGGGCGTGCGGTTGCGGCCGGTCCGGGGAAGGACTAGCTCTTGGACATGGGCGACGCCTGTCATCATCACCATCACGACGGCCGCCCAGCGCGTCGGACGTCTCGCGCGCCCTGGGCGCCGCCGAGGCCCGGCTGACGACCGAGGGCGAGCGCATGACCGCCGCCCGCATGCGGGTGCTTGAACTGTTGCTCGCCGCCGGAGAGCCGGTGAAGGCCTACGATCTGATCGCCCGCTTCGGCGAGGACGGCCAGCCGGCCAAGCCTCCCACCGTCTACCGCGCTCTGGAGTTCCTGGAACGCATGGGCCTGGTCCACCGCATCGCCTCCATCAGCGCCTATGTCGCGTGCAGCACCGGCGGGGCGGACCACGCCGCCGCCTTCCTGATCTGCGACTGCTGCGGCGCGACGGAAGAGGTCCCGGCCTCGGTCGCCGAAGGCCTGGACCAGGCCGCGCGCGCCACGGGATACGCCATCGAGCGCACCACCATCGAGGCGCACGGCCGCTGCCCCGCCTGCCGGGTCGCCGCCTGACCCGTCAGTTTCTCTGGAAAACCCTGTCAGCTGCCTCTATCTGGATCAGATGGACGCGATCCGGCTCTCCCCGCCCCGTCGCCTGAGCCTGCCCGTCGACAACCGATGGGGCGCGGGCGACATGGCTGTCCTCGATTTCGGCGATCCCAAGCGGCCGGTCGACCTGGTCTTCGTCCACGCCAACGGCTTCAACGCCATGACCTATCGCACGTTGCTGGCGCCGCTGTCCGGCAGCCTGCGGCTCTGGGCCCCGGACCTGCGCGGGCACGGCGCCACCACCTTGCCGCCTCGCACCGAGGGTCGCCGGGGTTGGAGCGATCACCGCGACGACCTGATCGGCCTCCTCGACGCCCTCGACGGTCCGCCCGTGGTGCTGGCGGGCCATTCCATGGGAGCGACGGCGGCGCTGCTCGCCGCCGCCGAGCGGCCCGGGCGCGTTCCCGCCTGGTGCTGTTCGACCCGGTGATCTGGACGCGATGGATGGCGGGGCTGTTCCAGCTGCCCCTGTTCGACCGCCTGGCCGGCGGCATCCCCCTGGTCCGCGGAGCCCTGCGCCGCCGCGCCGTCTTCGACAGCCGCGAGCAGGCCATGGCCGCCTACCTGGGGCGGGGCGCCTTCAAGGGCTGGCCCGAGATGATGCTGGCCGACTACCTGACCGACGGCCTGGCCGAAACCGATCAGGGCTTCACCCTGACCTGCCCGCCCCAGTGGGAGGCGTCCAACTACGCGGCCCAGGCGCACGATCCCTGGCGCGCCCTGCGCCAGGTCGGCCGGCCCGTCCGCATTCTGAAGGGCGAGACCGGATCGACCTGCCATGTTCCGGCGAATCCGCGCGGCCTGCCCGGGGTGACAGTCGAGACCGTGCCCGGCGGAACGCACTTTTTCCCGATGCTAATGCCGGACGTCGCCCGCGACGCCCTGTTCGAAGCCGCGGTCTGATCGGAACTCTCGGGCCGCTGGCGCCCGCGGCCGTCAGCGGCTAAACCGCCGCCCACAAGAACAAGCCTTCAGTTCAGGGAAACGCCGCATCATGCGCGACATCAACCACTTCATCGGCGGCGCTTCGTTCACCGGCGCCTCGGGCCGATTCTCGGACGTGTTCAATCCGAACACCGGCGAGGTCCAGGCCCGGGTCCAGCTGGCCTCCGTCGCCGAGGTGGATCGCGCCGTGCAGGCCGCCCAGGCCGCCTTCGACGGCTGGTCCTCGACCAATCCGCAGCGCCGCGCGCGGGTGATGTTCGAGTTCAAGCGGCTGGTCGAGGCGAACATGAACGAGCTGGCCGAACGGCTGTCGTCCGAGCACGGCAAGGTCATCGCCGACTCCAAGGGCGACATCCAGCGCGGCCTGGAAGTGATCGAGTTCGCTTGCGGCATCCCGCACGCCCTGAAGGGCGAATACACCTGGGGCGCCGGCCCCGGCATCGACGTCTATTCGATGCGCCAGCCGTTGGGCGTCGTCTCGGGCATCACCCCGTTCAACTTCCCGGCCATGATCCCGATGTGGATGTTCGGCGTGGCCATCGCCGTGGGCAACACCTTCGTCCTGAAGCCCTCCGAGCGTGACCCCTCCGTGCCGGTCCGCCTGGCCGAGCTGATGATGGAGGCGGGCGCCCCCGCCGGCGTGCTGAACGTCGTCCATGGCGACAAGGCCGCCGTCGACGCCATCCTGACCCATCCTCAGGTCCACGCCGTCAGCTTCGTCGGCTCGTCCGACATCGCCCACTACGTCTACCAGATGGGCGCCCAGCACGGGAAACGCGTCCAGGCCATGGGCGGCGCCAAGAACCACGGCATCGTCCTGCCCGACGCCGACATGGATCAGGTCGTCAAGGATCTGTCCGGCGCGGCCTTCGGCAGCGCCGGCGAGCGCTGCATGGCCCTGCCGGTGGTGGTGCCGGTCGGCCAGAAGACCGCCGACGAACTGCGCGAGCGCATGGTCGCCGAGATCGACACGCTGCGGGTCGGCGTCTCGACCGACGCCGGCGCCCACTACGGCCCGGTCGTCACCGCCGCCCACAAGGCGCGCGTCGAGGGCTGGATCGAACAGGGCGTCAAGGACGGCGCCGAACTGGTCGTCGACGGCCGGGGCTTCACCCTGCAGGGCCACGAGAACGGCTACTTCGTCGGCCCGTCGCTGTTCGACCACGTCAAGCCCGAGATGGAGTCCTACAAGGAAGAGATCTTCGGCCCGGTGTTGCAGATCATGCGCGCCGCCAGCTTCGAGGAGGCCCTGTCGCTGCCGTCCAGGCACCAGTACGGCAACGGCGTCGCCATCTTCACCCAGAACGGCCGCGCGGCCCGCGACTTCGCCGCCCGCGTCAACGTCGGCATGGTCGGCATCAACGTGCCGATCCCGGTGCCTGTCGCCTATCACACCTTCGGCGGCTGGAAGCGCTCGGCCTTCGGCGACACCAACCAGCACGGCATGGAGGGCGTGAAGTTCTGGACCAAGGTCAAGACGATCACCGCCCGGTGGCCGGACTCGGAGCTGGAGCACGCCGACAGCTCCTTCGTCATCCCGACCATGGGCTGACGCGGGTGGGCGTCGTCGTCCGGCCGGCGTCCGCCGCGGACGCCGAGGTCCTGCACCAATTGATGCTGGGGCTGGCCGAGCATCAGGACCTGGCCGCCTTCGTGGCCGCGACCCCCGTCAGCTTGGCGCAGGCCCTTTCCGCCACGCCGCCGCGCGCGGCCTTCCTGCTGGCCCAACTCGACGCCGGCCGGTCGGCTATGTGTCCTGGACCCGCGTCTACGGCATCTGGCGGGGCGGGGATTATCTGAACCTGGACGACCTGTTCGTGGTCGAGAGCGCGCGGGGCGCGGGCGTCGGCGAAGCGTTGATGCGGGCCTTCGCCGAGGAGGCGGCCAAGGACGGATTGGCGGGCCGGTGGGAGGTCGGCGCCGACAACCTCGGCGCCCAGCGCTTCTATGTCCGGCTCGGCGCCGAGATGGAGAAGAAGATCATCGCGCGCTGGAGCCCGTCGGCGATGCGCGAGGCCTGAACCGTTCGCCTGTCCGGCGTTCGCGACAACGCTTTTCGGTGATAGGCGTTATGCTTGACGAACAGTGAAGCTGGAGCGCTCCCCCGCATGCGTCGGTTCTTTATCTGGTCCGCCCTCGCCGCCGTGATCGGGCTCGCCCTCGCCGGCGGCGGCTACTGGGCCTACTGGAATTTCTACGCCCGCTTCCAGCCGGTGACGATCACCCGCCACCAGGCGGACATCCAGCGCCTGCTGGACGAAAGCTCCTGGATCTCGGCGGGCGGCGGCGGCGAGCCGGTCTACATCATCGGCTACCGCGACTCGGCCGCCATGCAGCGCTACGAGCGCGAGGAGGCCCCCAAGCTCAGGGCCGCCGGCGCCGAGGTCCGCATCATCGTCTTCGCCCGCCCGGACCGCGAGGGCCTGGCCCAGTCGACCGCCGCCGAACGCGCCACCGTCGCCGAACTGTGGCTGACCCGGGACTGGCCGCTGTACCTGCGCTGGACCGCCACGCCGGTACGCAACTGGACCGCCGCGGGCATTCCCGCCGCGGACGGCAACCTGGCCCGCGCGGCGGTCGTCGAGGCCAGCCGCGACTTCGTCGTTCAGCTGACCGGCGACCTGGGCGAGGCCGGTCTCCAGACCCGCTATCCCCTGGTCATCTGGCGCGACCGCGAGGGCTTCATGAAGGCCTGCGCCTGTTCCGACAGCCGCTCCTGGGCCTTTGTCCGCGACGATTTGGACGCGCCCGATCGGATCGAGCCGGCGCCGGTCGCTCCGGCCGACGCGGTGTCGGCCCTGCCGTATCCCGGCGACGGCCAGCCTCCGGCCGCGACCTTGCCCTATCCGACCCTGCCGCCCGCGACGACCGGCGACGGCCAG
>NZ_JBNFOJ010000023.1:0-19074 GCF_057364705.1 Brevundimonas sp. CURTG3B2_SDJG | reverse complement strand
CCGCCCAGGCGATCGGCGCCCCGCTGGGCCGCCGAGGTCAACGCCCCCGACCGCCCGCGCCGCCGAGAAGGTCGCCCAGGCCCGCTTCGCGGCCTACGGCACCAACCTGTATCCGGACGCGACCTTCAGCCTGCGCCTGTCCTACGGCCAGGTTCAGGGCTGGACCTACCGTGGCGTGACCGTGGCCCCCTTCACCTACATGGGCGGGCTGTACGAACGGGCTACGGGATCGGAGCCGTTCAACGCGGCGCAGGCCTTCATCGATAACGAGAGCCGGGTGAACAAGGACGTCGTCTACGACTTCACCTCGACCAACGACATCATCGGCGGCAACTCGGGCTCGCCGGTCATCAACGCGAACGGTGAAGTGATCGGCGCCGCCTTCGACGGCAACATCCACTCGCTGGGCGGCTCGTTCGGCTACGACGGCGAGCTGAACCGGACGGTGACGGTGTCGACCGCGGCGATCACCGAAGCGTTGCGCAACATCTATCCGATGCCCCGCCTGCTGCAGGAGCTGGGCGTCGACCAGCCGCAGCGTCGTCGGCGATAGGGCCGATCGTCTCCCTCCCCGCCCGGGGAGGGATGTCGGCGCGGAGCGACGACAGGGTGGGGGCGGCCGCGAGACCATTGATCCGCCGCCCCCACCCGTCTGACGCTGGCGCGTCAGCCACCCTCCCCTTCAGGGAGGCAGAATTGTTGGAGCCGCAACATGCGTCATCTCAGCCCCGCCCTCGCCGCCGCCCTGCTGACCCTCGCCGCCGGATCGGCGGCCAAGGCCGAGGAGGGCATGTGGACCTTCGACAACTTCCCCATCGCCCGGGCCAATCAGGCGCTAGGGACGAACATCGACCAGGCCTGGCTGGACCGGGTCAGGCTGTCCTCGGTGAAGTTCGGCGGCTGTTCGGCGGGGCTGGTGTCGGGCGAGGGCCTGGTGATGACCAACAACCACTGCGTCGCCACCTGCGTGGCCAATCTGTCGACGCAGGCGGTCAACTACGCCGAGACCGGCTTCACGCCGCGCAGCCGCGAGGAGGAGCTGAAATGCCCGGGCGGAACGGCGGAGATCCTGACCGACATCACCGACGTCACCGAGCGGATGCACGCGGCCGGGCGCGGCCTCAGCGGCCAGGCCTTCACCCAGGCGCGCGACGCCGAGGCCGGGCGGATCGAGCAGGAAGCCTGCGGCGCCGCGACTGACAAGCGCTGCCAGGTGGTGAGCCTGTACCGCGGCGGCCAGTTCAAGCTGTACACCTACAAGAAGTACTCGGACGTGCGCCTGGCCTGGGCGCCCGAGGACCGGGCGGCGACCTTCGGCGGCGACCTGGACAACTTCTCCTTCCCCCGCTTCGCCATCGATGCGGCCTTCATCCGCCTGTATGAGAACGGGGCGCCGGCGGCGACGCCGACGCACTTCAAGTGGAACGCGGCCCGGCCGACGGAGGGGACGCCGGTGTTCGTCACCGGCAGTCCGGGCGCGACCCAGCGCCTGCTGACCATGGAGCAGTTGGCGACCGTCCGGGACGTGGTCCTGCCGCTGGACCAGCTGATCGCGTCCGAACTGCGCGGTCGTCTGATCCGCTATTCGCAGGAAGGCGAGCGCCAGGCCTTCGAGGCCATGGATCCGATCGTCAGCCTGGAGAACACCTACAAGCGCGGCCTGGGCCGCATGCGGGCGCTGACCGATCCGGGCTTCATGCAGATGAAGCAGGCGGCCGAGCGACTTCCGCCACCGCGCCGACGTCACGGGGGACAACGATCCCTGGGCGGCCCTGGCGCGCATCCAGCCGACGGCGCGCGAGCTCTATCCCGCGATGGCGCTGCTGGAAGGCGGCACCGGCATGGGGACCACCTCGGTCGCCGGCGGTTCGCAGCTGTTCAGCTGGGCCCGCACCCTGGTGCGCGGCGCCCAGGAACGGACCAAGCCCTCGGCCGAGCGCCTGCCCGAATACGCCGACAGCCGGCTGGCGGGCGTGCAGACGGGCCTGCTGGCCGAGCGCCCGGTCTATCCGGCGCTGGAGCAGGTGCGCATGGAATGGTGGCTCTCCAAGACCCGCGAATGGCTGACGGTCGACGATCCGCGCGTGCGCGCCCTGCTGGGGCGCGAAAGCCCCGAGCAACTGTCGGCGCGCCTGATCGAGGGCACGAAGCTGGCCGATCCGGCGGTGCGGCGCGCCATGTGGGAGGGCGGCCTGGCGGCGGTCCAGGCCTCCGACGATCCGCTGATCCAGTACCTGCTGTCGATCCAGGAGCCGACCCGCGCCATCCGGACGGAGTGGGAGGAGAAGGTCCAGGCGCCGACCGACCGCGCCTCGGAAGCCTTGGCGGCGGCCCGGTTCGAGGCTTACGGCGACAGCGTCTATCCGGACGCGACGGGGACGCTGCGGCTGACCTACGGGCAGATCGAGGGGACCGACGTGCCGGGCCAGCGGTTCGGCGCCTTCACCACCTTCGACGGCCTGTGGGACCGCGCGACCGGGGCTCCGCCGTTCGACGTGGCCCCGAAACTGCTGGCCGCGCGCGGCCGGATCGACGGCTCGACCGTTCTGAACATGGCGGTGTCGTCCGACACCATCGGCGGCTCGTCGGGCAGCCCGGTGGTGAACGCCCAGGGCGAAATCCTGGGCGCCAACTTCGACTCCACCGTCCTGACCCAGCGCAACGCCTACGGCTACGACCGCAACGTCAATCGCTCGGTGATCGTGACCACGGGCGCGGTGACCACGGCGTTGCGGGACGTCTACGGCATGCAGCGGCTGGTGGATGAACTGGCTGCCGACTGAGCGCGTGAAGTGGTTAGTGGTTGGTGATTAGTGGCTGACGCGGCGCGGCTCGCGCCAACCGCCCACGACCCGTGATCCAGCAGCCGCTAACCACTCACCGCTAACCACTGGCGCGAAGCGCCTACAGCTGGCTCATCTTCTGCTGGGCCTTGGAGAAGTACTGCCAGCCGGTCCACAGGGTGACGGCGGCGGCGACCCAGGTCAGGGCGACGGCGAAGGTCTCGAAATGGGTCTGCCATTCCGGGGCGGTGCCGTCGGGATTGCGCAGGCCGAAGGCGTCCCACAGCAGGGTCAGCTGCAGCGCGCCCAGGGCGAGCATCTGCAGCAGCGTCTTCCATTTGGCCAGCAGGGTGACCGGCAGCTTGACCTTGCCGGCGACCGTCTCGCGCAGCGCCGAGACGGCGAATTCGCGGAACAGGATCAGGCCGCAGGGCACGGCGATGCCGGGCAGGGAGCCGGAGGCCAGCACGCCCAGGATGGCGCCGGTGATCAGCACCTTGTCGGCGATCGGGTCCAGGATGGCGCCCCAGCGGGTGGTGGCGTGCCAGCGCCGCGCCAGGAAGCCGTCGACCCAGTCGGTCGAGGCGGCGACGGCGTAGATCCAGAAGGCCCAGACCCCGAAGCTGAGCTGCTGCTCGGGCGACAGGAAGCCGTCCATGAAGCCGGGCGCGGCGCCCGCCAGCATCAGGAACATCACCACGCCGGCGGCCAGGCGCAGGCCGGTCAGGATGTTGGGGATGGGATTGACGTGCGGATGGGGGGTCATGATCGGGCTCCGGTCCTTGAACGTCCGTCTGCCACGCTTCGCTGCATGAGGCGAGCGATCAGTCCAGCGGCTCGAACGGCCCGGGCCGCGCAGGGAGCTGAGAACCCCGTCGGCGATGCCGAAATGGACGCCGCTGAGGACCAGGGTCCCGGCGGCTCGCGCTCGGCGATCCAGGGGAAGGTGCGCAGGTTCTCGATCGACAGGCGCACGATGGCCTCTTCGGACAGCCGCTCGGCCTGTTCGGGCGGAACCGTCTCGCAGATGCGGCGCACGACCGGCGCGCCCTGGGCGACCCAGGGGGCGACGAAGTCCCGGCAGTTGTCGGGCGCGCCGTACATCATGGCGTTCACGCCGCCGCAGTGGGCGTGGCCCAGGACCATGATGCGCGAGACGTTCAGCACCTTCACGCCGAACTCCAGCGCGGCCGAGACGCCGTGCAGTCGGCCGTCCGGCTCGTAGGGCGGCACCAGGTTGGCGACGTTGCGGACCACGAACAGCTGGCCCGGGGCGGCGTCGAAGATCAGGGCCGGGTCGGCGCGGCTGTCGGAGCAGGCGACGATCAGGGTGTGCGGCTTCTGGCCCTTGGCGGCCAGCGCTTCGTACTCCGCGCGGGCGGCGGGCCAGTGGTCTTCGCGGAAGCGGCGATAGCCGGAGAGAAGCGCGTCGCGGGATTCGTCGGACATGGCGTTCGTATAAGCATTCCTCACCCGGAGGGGGAGGGGGACCATGCGATGCATGGTGGAGGGGCGTTACAGCGAGCGCGGGGCCGGCGCCCCTCCACCGCTTCGCGGTCCTCCTTCCCCTGTAGGGGAGGACTTACGGCTTCCGGAAGAAGGCGTGGATGCGTTCGGCCAGGGCCTGGCTGACCCCGTCCACCTTGACCAGGTCGACCACCGAGGCCCGGCCGACGCCCTTGGCGGAACCGAAGGCATGCAGCAGGGCCTTCTTGCGCCCGGGGCCGACGCCTTCGATCTCGTCCAGCGGGTTGCGCTTGATGTCCATCGACCGACGCTTGGCGTGGGCGCCGTTGGCGAACCGGTGCGCCTCGTCCCGCAGCCGCTGGATGTAGTAGAGCGCCGGCGACTTCAGCGGCAGCATGAAGGGCGGCTTGCCGGGCACGAAGAAATGCTCCTTGCCGGCGTCGCGATCCGGGCCCTTGGCGACGCCGACGGCGAGGATGTCGTCCAGGCCCAGGTCGGCCAGGACGGCCTGGACCTCGGCCAGTTGGCCCGCGCCGCCGTCGATCAGCAGCAGGTCGGGGCGCACGACCTCCTCGCCCTCGTCCTCGTCCTTGACCAGGCGGCTGAAGCGGCGGCGCATGACCTCGCGCATCATGCCGTAGTCGTCGCCGGGGGTGAGGTCCTGACCGCGGATATTGAACTTGCGGTACTGCGACTTCTGGAAACCGTCCGGGCCCGCGACGATCATGCCGCCGACCGCGTTGGTCCCCTGGATGTGGGCGTTGTCGTAGACCTCGATCCGTTCCGGGCGGGCGTCCAGGCCGAAGGCCTCGCAGACCTCGTCCAGGATCTTCGACTGGGCCGAGCTTTCGGCCATCTTGCGGCCCAGGGCCTCGCGGGCGTTGGTCAGGGCGTGGTCGACCAGGGCCTTGCGGTCGCCGCGCGCCGGCCGCTCGATGCTGACGACCCGGCGGCCGTCGATCGTCTTGGCCTTCATGGAGAAGGCTTCTTCCAGCAGCTCCTTCTCGTGCGGGACGACATTGGACAGGATCTGCCGCGGGACCGGCTTGTCCTCGTAGAACTGGCCCAGGAAGGCGGCGAGGATCTCGGGATCGGCGTCGGCCTTGTCCACGCGGGGGAAGTAGGCGCGGCCGCCCCAGTTCTGGCCGCCGCGGTAGAAGAAGACCTGGACGCAGGCCTGGCCGCCGTCCGAGTGCAGGGCGAAGACGTCGGCCTCGGCGACGCCCTCGGCGGAGACCGAGTTCTCCATCGAAATGGCGGACAGGGCGCGGATGCGGTCGCGCACGCGGGCGGCCTGTTCGAAATCCATGTCGTCGGAGGCGGCCTGCATCTCCTTCGACAGGCGGCCGATGACGGCGCGCGACTTGCCGCGCAGGAAGGCCTCCGCCTCCTCCACCAGGCCGCCGTAGTCCTCCAGCGAGATCAGGCCCGTGCACGGGGCCGAGCAGCGCTTGATCTGGTGCAGCATGCAGGGCCGGGTGCGGGTCTCGTAGACGCTGTCCGAGCAGGACCGGAGCAGGAAGGCCTTCTGCAGGGTGGTCAGGGTGCGGTTGACCGCCCAGGTCGAGGCGAAGGGGCCGAAATAGTCGCCCTTGATGGCGTGGGCGCCCCGGTGCTTGCGGATCTGGGGCGCGCGGTGGTCGCGCCGGATCATCAGCTCGGCGAAGGACTTGTCGTCGCGCAGCACGACGTTGAAGCGCGGCTTCAGCTTCTTGATGAAGCTGGATTCCAGCAGCAGGGCCTCGGTCTCGGAGGCGGTGATGACCAGCTCCATCGATCGGGTCAGCGAGACCATCAGGCCGATGCGCTGGGTGTGGAAACGGCCTTGCGCGTACTGGAGGACGCGCTTCTTCAGGGAGCGGGCCTTGCCGACGTACAGGCAGGCGCCGTCCTCGCCGTACATGCGATAGACCCCCGGCTTGTCGGGCGCGCGCCGCGCCTCGTCGCGGATCAGGTCGGCGGCCTTCAGCGCCGAATCGGGGGCGGGCGTCTCCTCGGTCATCGGCGCCAATATAGGCGCCCGCGCCCTGTCGCGAAGCGGCAGGAGCCGCTCAGAAGCGCCGGACCATCAGCACCCCGCCGATCACCAGGGCGACGCCGGCCAGGCGGCCCAGGTTCAGCGGCTGGCGCGGCACGCCCAGGGCGCCGAAATGGTCCAGCACAAGGCTGATCAACAGCTGACCCGCGACCATCAGGGTGATGGTCAGGGCGACGCCGAGGCGCGGCACCGCCCAGGCCGCGGCGACGACGAAGACCGCGCCGTATAGACCGCCGACCCAGGCGTACCAGGGCAGGCCGCGCGCGCCGTCATGTCGGGCCGGGTCTGAAGCACCAGGGCCAGGACCCCCAGCGCGAGCGTGCCGACGGCGAACGAGACGAAGGCGGCGTTGACCGGCGACAGCACGGCCCCGGCCAGCCGGGCGTTGGTGGGCGCCTGAAGCGCGGTCGCTCCGCCGGCCAGGACCACGAGCAGGATGGCGATCAGATTGGGGTTCATGCCCATTGGCTAACAGCTTGTCGCGCCGGCCGCATCGGGAAGTTGCCTTCGGCCAAGGCAGGGCGGCGGCGTCAGGCCCGGGCGACCAGGTCCCGGATATAGGCTTCAAGCGTTGTCTCGCCCTTCTCGGTCTCCGCTTCGGGCGGCATTTCGGCGTCGTCGGCGGTGACGGCGGTCATGCGGGCGTAGCTGTCGGCCGCGGCGCGGAGAAGCCCATTGAGCGGAACGCTTGGATCCACTGGTCTCGCGGCGTCTCGACCGCGCGCACCGGCCGGCCCAGGGCGGCGGTGAAGGCCTGGGCGACGTCGCTCGCGGCGTAGCGGCGAGGCCCTTCGACATAACGGACGCCCACGTCGTCCAAGGGGCTGGTCAGCCGCCGCGCCGCGGCGCGGCCCAGGTCGCGCGGCGCGACCATGGGCAGGCGGTAATCGATGGGGAACATGGTGTGGACCACGCCCTGTTCCCGCGCGGTCTCCAACGCGATGTCCCAGTTGCTGAAGTAATAGGCCGCGCGGTTGAAGGCGGCGGGAATCGGCTGGCCCTGGAGACCCTGCTCGAATTCGTACAGCACATTGAGGTCGCCGATGCGGTCGCCGGGGCGGGCGCCCATGGTGCTTTCGGCCACCACCTTCTCCAGGCCCGAGCCGTCGAGCGCGGCCAGAATGGCGGCGATGGTGGCGCGCTCCCGGGCGTCGGTGTCGGTGGACGGGTCCGCTGGCGGGTTCAGCAGGAAGGCGCGGCGGCCCCGCTTCAGCACGGCGCGCAAGGCGTCAGGGTCGGCGACGTCGGCCACGGCGATCTTCGCCCCGAGGGCCTTCAGGCCGTCGCCCTTGCCGGCGTGATGGACGACTGCGATCACCGCCTCGCCCTGATCAAGCAGCGCCTCCACGCAGGCCGAGCCGACGTGGCCGGTGGCGCCCAGGATCACATGCATGTCTCGCTCCCACGGGCTGGAGCCGAAGGAACCGGGCGCGGGCGAGAGGGTTCCGCGCCGGGCGCATCCTGGCGCCATCCCGCCGCCATCGTCCCGGAGGGAAACGCCAACCTCCGGCGGAAGCGGGGCGAGGTTTGCTCTATATCTGCTCCATGCCCGCCGCTCCGTCGCGCCTTTCCGCCTTGATCGTGCTGATCGTCTCGGCGTGCGTGCTGGGGCTGGCGCCGATCCTGGTGCGGCTGACCGAGACGGGGCCGGCGGCGGCGGGCTTCTGGCGGTTCGTGTTCGCCCTGCCCTTGCTGCTGGTTCTGACCGCCAGACCCGGCGGAGAGGGGATGGGACGGCCGTCGAAATGGATGGCGCTGGCGGCCCTGTTCTTCGTGCTGGACCTGTCGTTCTGGCACTACGGGATCGTGATGACCTCGGTGGCCAACGCCACCGTGCTGACCAATCTGACGCCCGTGGTGGTGACCCTGGTCGGTTGGTTCGTCTTCCGCGACCGGCCGCGCGCCCTGTTCCTGGGAGCCCTGGCCCTGGCGCTGGCGGGCGCGTTCGCCATGTCGGCGGGCGCTGACGGCGGGCAGGGGACCCATCCGCGGCTGGGCGACCTGTTCGCCACGGTCACCGCTCTTTGGTACGCGGGCTATTTCCTGGTGGTGAAACAGGCCCGGCGCGAGAGTTCGGCAGGCAGGATCATGCTGTGGTCCACCGCCCTGGGAACGCCGCTGCTGCTGGTCGTGTCGTTGGGGCTGGGCGAGACGCTTCTTCCGGCGTCGATCGCCGGATGGGCGGCGTGCGCGGGCCTGGGCCTGATGCACGTGGTCGGGCAGGGCGGGGTGGCCTGGTCGTTGGGCCGGCTGCCGGCGGCGCTGACCTCGGTGACCGTCCTATTGCAGCCGGTGGTCGCCGCCGTGCTGGGCTGGCTCTTGTTCGCCGAGACGATGACCCTGGCGCAGCTCGCGGGCGGAGCGGCCGTCCTGGCCGGCGTGGTGCTGGCCCAGTGGGCCTCGGTCAAAGAGGACGGCGGAGGCGCAAGCGTCCGCGCCCAACTCATGAATGCGTGGTGTCGTCGACCCTTAGAGGATCTTCAGGTCCACCGCCGAGGTCTTGCCGCGCTGGGATTCCAGCTCGTATTCGACCTTGGCGTTCTCATCCAGGCCCGCCAGGCCGGCCTTCTGAACGGCGGTGATGTGGACGAAAACGTCCGAGCCGCCGCCGTCAGGCTGGATGAAACCATAGCCCTTGGTCGGGTTGAACCACTTGACCGTGCCGGTCGCCATTGTGCGTCTCCGTAAACGCGCTTTTCCAGGCAGACGCCCCGAAGGGGGCGCCTGTCAGCCCATCTGGACAAGCTCGTTCAGGCGAAAGAGCGCCGCGCGGGTGTGGAGGCCGCGCAAAATCCGGACTGCGGGCGAAGTTCTCTCCCGCAAAGCGCAGCCGGTCAACAGCAAAGCGATTCGCTCGCAAGGCGAACATGGTTACACCGGTCAGGCGCACAAACCCCGGGGCGCGCCATCCAGGTGCAGATGGTCGCGGTGGGCTTCATTGTAGTCCGGGGTCAGAACGGTCGAGAACACCCGGCAGGCCCCGTCGCGAAGGCGTTTCAGGAACCGGCGGCGTCGGCCCCGCGCCGCCCTGGCCCGTCCAGTCGCCGGCGATGGAGACGGTGCGGCCGTCCTCCAGCCGGATCGCGGACACATCCAGGGCGTTGGCCCGGGCGTGTTCACTGGGCCGGTCGCGGGTTTCCGTGGAATTGTAGATCCGCCGGCAGGCGTAGGACCCGTAGGTCTCGACCCGCGCGACCCCGGAACCGAAGACCTCGCGAGCCGCGGGCTGAAGGATCTGCCGGTCCCAGATGACGTAGCGAACGGCCAATGGGCACTGCATCACCAGGCCGCCCGGGTTGAGCGGGGTCACGGCCCCGCCGGTGATGCGCACGGCGCCGCGGACGATGCAGAAGCCGCCGTCGTCGCGATCCTCGACCCGTTCGACCCGCACGCCGGCCTCGCGCAGGATCTGGATGCAGGCGTCGGTGACGGCGGCGACCTCTTCCGGGGCCGCGGTCCGGGCCAGTTCGAAGTCGTCGACCTTGGCCGCCGTGGCGTGGCCGATCGGACGGCTGAGGTCCAGGGGCTTCCAGGGCAGGTCCTGGTGCGGCGCGAAGGCGTTCAGCAGGGCGAAGGCGGCGCACACGCCCAGCGCCGTCTCCCACAGCAGGTTCCAGAAGTCGGCGAAATCGCGATCCATGTTCGCCCAGGCTTACCCGCCCCGTGCGATGGGCGAAAGACAGAGGCCGGCATCAGGCGGCGAGGGCGGCCAGGCGGCGGGCCAGAAGGCTGAAGGCGACCGCGCCGCCGCCGTCGGGCCGGGTGGTTCCCCCGGCCAAAAGCGTGCGGCGGATGACGTTCACGGGCGCCTTACTGAAACGCCCGCAAACTAGTAGGCGCCCGGACGAAAGGCTCATGAAGAGCGCTTGATGTTGCCCAATCAGGCGTTGGAGCGCAGGGTCAGGCGATGAGCAAATCCGACGACGCGTACGAAGCCGAACTGGAGCGCCTGCAAGTCCTGCTGGTGGAGACCCAGGCCTGGACGATCGACAAGGGCCTGAGGACCCTGGTGGTCTTCGAAGGGCGGGACTCGGCGGGAAAGGACGGCGCGATCAAGCGGCTGACGGAATACATGTCGCCACGGCAGACGCGAGTGATCGCCCTGCCCAAACCGACCGACCGCGAGACCAGCCAGTGGTATTTCCAGCGCTACGTCCCGCACCTGCCGGCCGCCGGCGAGACCGTGATCTTCAACCGCTCCTGGTACAACCGGGCGGGGGTCGAACCCGTGATGGGGTTCTGCACCCCCGGCCAGCAGACCCAGTTCCTGAAGGACGCGCCACGGTTCGAGCACATGCTGGCGGACGACGGGATCGTGCTGATCAAGCTGTGGCTGGACATCTCCAAGAAGGAGCAGGCCGAGCGCCTGGCCGCGCGCGTGGAGGACCCGCTGAAGCGTTTCAAGGTTTCGTCGCTGGACGCCGAGGCCCAGGCCCGCTGGGACGCCTACACCGCCGCCCGGGACCGCATGCTGGGCGAGACCGACAGCCGCCACGCGCCTTGGACGGTGGTGGCCACCGACCGCAAGAAGGACGCGCGCCTGAACGTCATCCGCCATATCCTGCGGACCATCGGCGGGCCCGGCGCCAAGGCGCCGACGCCTGACGCCAAGGTGCTGTTCCCGGCGGCCAAGAACGCGGCTCGCCTGTTCCGCTAGAAGCCCAACTGGGCCCTCAACGTGGTCGGGTCGATTCCGTCGGCCCTGAGCTGGGCCATGGTGACGGAGCCGTCGCGTTTGGCGAACCGCCGGCCGTCCTCTCCGGTCAGCAGGCGGTGGTGGCGATAGGCCGGGGTCGGCCAGCCCATGAGCGCCTGAATCAGGACCTGGATGTGGGTCGCCTCGAACAGATCCCGGCCCCGGATCACCTGGGTGACGCCCTGCAGGGCGTCGTCGTGGGTGACCGCCACATGGTAGGCCGTCCCGGCGTCCTTGCGGGCGACGACGACGTCGCCGGCGGTCTCGGGCCGCGCCCGGATCAGACCGCGTTCGCCGCCTGGCCCCTCGCCTTCCTCGACAAAGGTCAGGGCCTCCCAGGCGCGCTCGCCCAGCGCCTGTCGGGCCCGGTCCAGCGACAGGCGCCAGGCGAAGGGCGGCCTTCGTCCAGGAAGGCGACCTCCTGGGCGGGCGGATGCGGCCCGGGGCGGACGGCGTCGGCCGGGCCATGCGGCGCGTCGCCGATGGCGTCCAGGATGTCCTTGCGGGTGCGGAAGCAGCGGTACAGCAGGCCGCGCCGGTCCAGGGCGTCGACCACCGTCGCATAGTCGGTCAGGTGGGCGGACTGGCGCCGCACCGGCCCGTCCCAGTCCAATCCCAGCCAGGTCAGGTCGTCCAGGATCGCCTGATCGAACTCGGGCTTGCAGCGGGTGGGATCGATGTCCTCGATCCGCAGCAGGAAGCGGCCGCCCGGGACGGCCCTGGCGGCGGCCCAGGCCGTGAGCGCCGAGAAGGCGTGACCCTTGTGCAGACGACCTGTCGGCGAAGGGGCGAACCGGGTGACCAGCGTCATCGCCTCGTCTCCAGCGCCGCCGCCCTGGGCGTTGGCGGGTTCCGGCCCTCATAGGCGGCGAGCGGGCGCGCCGTGGTGATCGGACAGGCAAGTTCGTCCAAGATGGGCATGCGGAACGACTAGATCGGCCGCTTCCCGCTGTCGATGAGGTCCCATGCCGATCGCCCCTGGTCCCGAACAGATCGCCGCCGCCCGGGTCGCCCTGGTGCGGCTTGACCCGGCGCTGGCCCGAGCGAACGCGGGGACGCCGACCTTCGAATGGCGGACCCGGACCGGCGGCTTCGAGGGGCTGTTCCGAATGATCGTCGAGCAGCAGGTCTCGGTGGCCTCCGCCAATGCGATCTGGAGGCGCGTGGGGGACGGCCTGGCCGGGCGGATGGCGCCCGACGCCGTGCTGGCGGTCGACATCGAGACGTTGCGGTCGTTCGGGCTGTCGATCCAGAAGGCGACCTACGGGCATGAGATCGCGCGGGCTCATGTCGAGGGGCGGATCGATTTCGACCATCTGGAACGCCTTTCCGACGAAGAGGCGGTCGCGCGCCTCACCGCGATCAAGGGTGTCGGCAGATGGACCGCCGAGACCTTCCTGATGTTCTGCGAGGGCCGCACCGACGTCTTCCCGGCCGGCGACATCGCGCTGCAGGAGGCGATGCGCTGGGTGGACGGAGCCGCGCTGCGCCCCAAGGAGAAGGACGCGTATCTGAGGTCGGAAGCGTGGCGGCCGCATCGCAGCGTTGCGGCGCATCTGCTTTGGGGATGGTATGGGGCGGTCAAGCGCGGCGAGGTCGCGCTGGAGGAGACCCCCGCCGCGTGACGCCCATCGTCGATCCCAACCTGGCCACGCCCGAGACGGTGCTCGGCGTGCTCGACTTCGCGGGCGTGGCGGTGTTCGCCGCCACCGGCGCCCTGGCGGCCGCCCGCCAGAAGCACGATCTCGTCACCTTCGCCTTCTTCGGAGCGATCACCGGGGTCGGCGGCGGCACCCTGCGCGATCTGCTGATCGGGCCCCGGTCTTCTGGGTGCAGGACTGGCGCTACATCGCCGTATGCCTGACAGCCTCGGTGGCGGTGTGGCTGGTCGGAGCGCGGCCCTGGCGGTTCCGGGCCCTGCTGTGGCTGGACGCCGTCGGCCTGGCCGCCTACGGCGTGCTGGGGGCCGCCAAGGCCGAGGCCGCCGGGATCGCGCCCCTGATCTGCATCGTCATGGGCGCCCTGACGGCCTGTTTCGGCGGGGTGGTGCGCGACCTGCTGGCCGGAGAGCCGTCGATCCTGCTGAGGCGCGAGATCACCGTATCGGCGGCCCTGCTGGCCGCGACCGTGTTCGTGGTCGCGCGCTTCTTCGGACTGGACGCCTGGCCCGCGGCCTTCGTCGCCGCCGGGTGCGGCTTCGCGCTTCGGGCCGGAGCGCTGGTCTGGGGCTGGAGCCTGCCGGCGTTCCCGGCACCGTGATCCGGCACTGAGGGACAGAAGCCGAATGCCGATCGACGCCTATCGCGACGCGCCCCGCTGGGCGTTCGGAGACAGTCCGGAACTGGCGGACGAGTTGCTGGCCCTGGTGCTGACGGGTGCGAAGCGGGCCACCTGCTCGTCGCTCGCCTCCTGCGAGGCGGACGTCATGCCCGAGGTCGGCGGGCTCAGCGTCATCCTGGACGGTCGGGGACGCCAGGCCTGCGTGATCCGGACGACGGAGGTCGAGATCACGACCTACGCCGAGGTCAGCGAGGACTTCATGCGCGCCGAAGGCGAGGGCGACCTGTCCCCGGAGTACTGGCGCGTGGGCCATCAGGCCTATTTCGAACGCGAAGGCGTCTTCTCGCCCGACATGCGGGTGGTGTGCGAACGGTTCGAACTGGTCGAACGCTTCTAAGCGAGGCGTCACGAAAACACTGCGTCCCGGTCATGGCGGTGAAAGAGAATCGGTCGTAGATTCCGCCCACAGACTAGGGAAGGAGACGTGTCTTCAGTCCTGTCGCGTCCATGACCCTCTCCCGACCGGCGAGGACCTGATGCAGGTCCTGAGCCGTCCCCCGTCCGGCTGGCCCGCGCTGGTGCTGAACGCCGACTTCCGCCCGCTGTCCTACTACCCCCTGTCGATCTGGCCGTGGGAGGAGGTGGTCAAGGCGGTGTACCAGGACCGCGTCGACGTGGTCTCCGAATACGACAAGGTGGTGCGCAGCCCGTCGATGGAGATCCGGCTGCCCAGCGTCATCGCGCTGAAAAGCTACATCGACCAGGACCGCCAGCCCGCCTTCACCCGCTTCAACGTCTTCCTGCGCGACGGTTTCGCCTGCCAGTACTGCGGCGACGCCACCGAACTGACCTTCGACCATGTGGTGCCCCGCTCGCGGGGTGGTCGCACCACATGGGAGAACATCGTCGCCGCGTGTGGGCCCTGCAACCTGCGCAAGGGCGGGCGGACCCCGGCCCAGGCGGGCATGCCGATCCGCCGCGAGCCGCACCGGCCCAGCGCATGGCAGCTGCAGGAGCTGGGTCGCCGGTTCCCGCCGCACTACCTGCATCAGAGCTGGCTCGACTACCTCTACTGGGACATCGAACTGGAGCCCTGATCCGCTTTCTTTCGCCTCGAACGGGAACCTCCCTCGTGGAATTCTGTTTGGCCTCTTCGAGTTCGTAGAGGATTGCGTCATGAAGAAAGCCATCGCCGCCGTCACCGCCGGCCTGTTGCTGATTTCCGGCCAGGCGCTCGCCGCCGGTCAGACCACGAGCGCGTCCCGGGTGGGCGACCGCGTGGGCCCCGCCGCCGGGGAGTCCAGCGAGCTCTTCGGTATTCCGGTGATCGGCGTGGTCGCCATCGCCGGCGTCATCGCCGCCACCGTGGCGATCGCGGCTGGGGACGACGATTCCGACAGCGACTAAAGGCGTCGCTTGACGCCGGTCCGCCGGACAGCCAGTCAGCGCGGATGAAGATCCGCGTGCGCGCCGACCTGGTCTATCGGTTCGATCCCCCGACCGACGCCATCTACAAGATCCAGGTGGCGCACTGGCCCGGGCAGACCGTGCTCGAGGAACGCCTGACCACGGCGCCGACCGTCGAGTTCATCGAGAACGAGGACGACGAGTTCGGGGCCCGGACCTTGCGCGCTCGGCTGTCCGGCGAAGTGGCTCTGAGCTACGAGGCCGTCGTCGACAACGGCCTGCTGAAGGGGCTGCCGCCCGTCACGGTGCAGCACGACTGGAAGGCGCTTCCGGCCGAGGTGCTGACCTATCTGAACCCCAGCCGCTATTGCCCGTCGGACCAGTTCGGCCGCTTCGTCGAGCGGACCTTCGGCGGAACGGTCGGGGGCGACAGGGTGCTGAAGATCCTGGACTGGATCCGCGAGAACATCGACTACGAGCCGGGCGTATCGGACAGCGAGACCACGGCGGCGCGGACCTTCATCGACCGCGCCGGCGTGTGCCGAGACTTCACTCACCTGGGCATCACCCTGTGCCGGGCTTCCGGCATTCCGGCCCGGGCGGTCAGCGCGTATGCGGACCAACTGACCCCGCCGGATTTCCACGCGATCTTCGAGGTCTGGCTGTCCAACGGCTGGTGGCTGGTCGATCCGACGGGACTGGCTCCGGTCGAGGGACTGGTGCGGATCGCCTGCGGCCGCGACGCGGCGGACATCGCCTTCCTGACCACCCAGGGCAGCTGCAGCCTGGTGCGCCAGTCGGTGACCGCCGGCGCGATCTAGCGCGGCTCGCGGCCCTTCCAGACCTCGATGAAGTCCAGCCGGCGCAGGACCTTGTTGTCCGGATCGATCAGCACGTGCGCCCCAATGGGAGCCGCCACCTCGCCCCGGCCGCCGGTCATGGGCACGGCGACGCGGCGGCCGTCGACCTCGACCTCGATCGGCATGGGGAAGACGCCGCCGTCGCCGACGACCCATTCCAGCTTCAGCCGGTCGCCTTCGCGCGTCTGCCTGAGATCGGGCAGGGCGGCCTGGTACAGATAGGCGCGGAAGAACCAGGTCAGGTCCCGGCCGGCCTCCTCGTTGACGATGGCCAGGAAGTCGCCGGTGGTCGCATAGCGGGGAGCGAAGTTCCCCGGCCGCGGATCGGGGCGGCCGTAGACCAGCCGCGTCACCGATCGGAAGAAGGCCTCGTCGCCGATCAGCATGCGCAGGGAATGCGCGATCAGCGATCCCTTGTTGTAGATGTCCAGCCCGGGGCCGACGTCGTTCTTGTAGACCTCGTCCTCGGCCTTCTCCCGGCCCGAGACCACCGGGAAGCGGTTGATGAGCTGGTTCCGCTGGTCCAGCAGTTCAGCCTGGAAATACCGCTCGCCGTGCAGCCAGCGCAGGTACAGCGGCTGCATGTAGCTGCCCAGGCCCTCATGCAGCCACATGTCGTCGGCGTTGCGGTTGGTCAGTTGGTTGCCGAACCATTCATGCGAGAGCTCATGGTGCAGCAACCAGTCGTAGCCCTTGCCGTCCAGCTTGTAGCCGTTGCCGTACGCATTGATGGTCTGGTGCTCCATCCCCAGGTGGGGCGTCTCCACTACGCCCATCTTCTCCTCGCCGAAGGGATAGGGGCCGACCACGGCCTCGTAGAAGTCCATCATCGGCGCGAACTCGGCGAACAGGGCGCGGACCTTGGCGGGGTCGTCGCTGCGCAGGTGCCAGTAGGACATCGGGATCGTGTTGCCGAACCGGCTGCGGTACTCGGCCGTGACCTCTTCGTACGGGCCGATGTTCAGGGCGATGGCGTAGGTGTTGGGATTGGCGGCCGACCAGTTCCAGGTCGTCCAACCGTCGCCGTGATCGACCTTGCCCAGGAAGCGGCCGTTGGACGGCGCCGACAGGTTCGACGGCACGATGATGTGCAGGTCGACCCGCCCGGGCTCGGCCAGCGGATTGTCGATGCAGGGCCAGAAGATGTCGCAGCCTTCCGGCTGTACGGCGGTGGCGATCCAAGGCTCGCCCGAGGGGACGGTTCCCCAGACGAAGCCGCCGTCCCAGGGCGCGTTGGGCGCGACGCGCGGCTGACCGGCGTAGGCGATGCGGACCGCCACCTTGTCGCCGGCCGTCAGCGGCCGGGGCAGGGGGATGGTCATCCGGCCTTCGGGATTGCTCCAGCGGTCCGGACCGATCTCCTGGCCGTCCACCTGGACCGAGGAGACCGTCAGCAGGGTGTCCAGTTCGACCACCACCGTCTCGACGGGGGCCAGGGCGGTGAAGTCCAGGACGGCGACGGCGTCGATGGCCTTGTCGTCGGGCAGGACCTTGATCGTCAGGTCGGCCTTGTCGAACCGCACCGCCTCCTGCTCGGGCGTGCGGGGCTGATCGGTGCCCAGGGTGAAGGCGGTCGATTCACGCGCCGGCGTCTGGGGTGCGGCGACCGGTTCGGCGACGGGAGGCGCGTCCTGGCGCGCGATGGAGGGGGCCGCAGCGGCGGCGCAGGCCGAGGCCAGCGTCAGGAGGGAGACGCCGATCAGGGCGGCGCGGCGAAGGGGCAGGGACACGAAGCGGCTCTCCGGGAACAGGCGGCCAGACTGGCGATACGCCGCTGTCGGCGCAACCGCAAAGCCTGGACTGCTTCCCCGCGAAGGAGCGCGCTCTTCCTTTATTTCGTCATCCGGGGGCCCAGCGACCCGGGGGGCGGCGGCGCGCGAGAGCGTGACCCTCTCACGCGAGGCGCTCGTCGCCCTATCGCCTTCGCTTCGCTGCGGCGCCGCTGGGTCCCGGCCTTCGCCGGGATGACGAAAGAGAACCGAGGCCTAGTCGAACCCTCGAGCCCGCCGCTGGGCCTTGGTCGCCCGCCGCGCCCAGGCCTTGTCGATCTGTTCCATAAGCCGGCCGTTGTCGGCGGCCTCGTAGCGCACCAGAACGGCGGGCCATCCTTCGTAGTGCGGCGTCTGGAAATAGGTCCGGGGCTCGGTCTCCTTCAGAAACTCCACAGTCTCCAGATCCAGGGCGAGAGCGAGCGCGCCGGGCTGACGCCCCTCGTTGACGATCCAGTGGCCGCGGACCCGGATGCACCGCCCGCCGTGCAAGGTTGAGTCCTCGGCGCCGGGTTGGTTCAGGGCATAGGCGAACATTTCTTCGCGAGTCATGGGCCTCTCGGACCGAATGAAGGTCCCTCAATGCAGCTGAGGAGGAGCGTCGTGACGTGATCGGTATACGGGGTATGCGTCCCTCAACGCGCGTCTGACCCGTCCGATGTCGAGATTCTCATACTCCACTCCGGCGTCGATGGTCATGGGGTCGCCGAGCCGATCAGTAGCCTCCTCGAAGATCAAGCGGCCCGCGTATTTCAGGTAGGCGCGTTCGCTCGGGCTGGCCGTGAAGCGGAGTTGCCCCGCGTTCCTGACCCCAATCGGCGCGAGCTCCGCCGCAGCTTGGGGATCGCCCAGCCGTAGAGACACCAGCGCCTTAAGCAGGATCGCCGTGGAACGCTGTACGGCGCGTTCGGGCAGCGATGTCTCATAGACACGCGCTAGTCGGTGCGCGGCGGCGACGTAGTCCTGACGGGCCGCGTCAGCCTCGGCTTTGCTCAATTCGGTGGCCAGGCGGATCACGTCGGGGATGTGATGCAGGTTTGAGATGGCCATTACGAAGCGGCGCAGCAGTTTACGCATCGCTTGAAGCTAAGCTGCGAGCTTCGGATGAACAACGTCCGTCGGCGCAAAAGAAAAAGGCCGGCGTTTCCGCCGGCCCCTTCAGAACACTAGGTCGCTGACGCCGATCAGGCGGCGGCTTGCTCGGCCAGCTTGGCCTTCACCTGGCGCTTGATGCGCTGGGCGGCGATCGACAGCTGCTCGTCGCGAGCCTTGACGATGAAGGCGTCCAGGCCGCCCTTGTAGTCCAGGGTGCGCAGCGCGGCGTTCGAGATGCGCAGCGAGAAGGTCTGACCCAGGGCGTCCGAGGTCACCTTGACGGCCTTCAGCGACGGGAGGAAGCGGCGCTTGGTCTTGATGTTCGAGTGGCTCACGCTGTGGCCGACCATCGGGCCGATACCGGTGAGTTCGCAACGACGCGACATCTGACTATCCTTCGGGCGCGGTCCACGACGGGCGCGGACGCATGAAACAGGAGCGCGCGGGAGGTCATCCCGCGCGAGAGGGGGGCGTATAGAGGAAGATGCGTCGCCGCGTCAAGGCTTGCGGGCGCCGAACGGGCCTGTTCAGCCGCGGTTCAAATGACGCCATATATCGACTGTACCCAGAAGCCAACGACCGCCCGAGGGGCTAGAATGAAGACCATGCTGATCCGAGCCGCCGCCGTCGCCCGCCCCGCTGCGCCGGGGCCCTGATGCTGGCCGCGCCCCGCGGCGCC
>NZ_JBNFOJ010000022.1:0-19173 GCF_057364705.1 Brevundimonas sp. CURTG3B2_SDJG | reverse complement strand
CGGCGCCGCGCCGTCGTCCAGCGCCCCGGTGTTCACCACCGACCGGCGGGCCGCGCTGGGCACGGGCCCCCGCGTCCGGATCCAGACCCCGACGCTGACCGGCTCGATGTCGCTGACCGGCGCGCGGATCGACGATCTGTTCCTGACCCGCTACCGCGAGACGATCGACAAGGACTCGCCCGCGGTCGAGCTGTTCCGCCCCGAGGGCATGCGCCACGCCTACCAGGCCCTGTTCGGCTGGAACGGCCCGAACGTGCCCGGCGGCGTCCCTGGCCCGACCACGCCGTGGCGGCTGACGGAAGGGGCGACCCTGACCCCGACCACCCCGGTCACCCTGACCTGGGACAACGGCGCGGGCCTGCGCTTCACGCGCCGGGTGTCGATCGACGACCAGTACATGTTCACCGTGACCGACACCGTCGCCAACTTCGGCGCTCAGGCGATCACCCTGGCGCCGTGGGGACGCGTCGAGCGCCAGGGCGTGCCCGACGGCCTGGGCCGCACCCAGCTGCTGCACGAGGGCGGCATCGGCACCTTCGGAGCCGATGGGAACTATTCAACCGAGCAGCTGAAGTACCAAGCCTGGGCCAAGAAGCCGGTCCAGGAGCATGAATCGACCGGCGGCTGGCTGGGCATCACCGACAAGTACTGGCTGGCCGCCCTGATCCCGGCCCAGGACGAGAAGATCGAGGCCGCCTTCCGCGTCACCGACGCCGCCCACGCCGACATCCACTCGGCGACCATGATGGGCCAGGCGCGCACCATCGCGCCGAACCGCCAGATCACCGAGACCACCCGCCTGTTCGCCGGCGCCAAGCGCAACGAGATTCTGTCCGGCTACGAGAAGAGCCTGGGCCTGCCGCGCTTCGTCTATGCGATCGACTGGGGCTTCCTGTTCTTCCTGACCCGCCCGATCTTCCTGCTGATCGAGTTCTTCTACGGCATCCTGGGCAATTTCGGCCTGGCCATCCTGGCCCTGACGCTGACCGTTCGCCTGATCATGTTCCCGCTGGCCAACAAGAGCTACGAGAGCATGTCGAAGATGCGCAACCTCCAGCCCAAGATGGAGGAGATCAAGAAGAAGCATCCCGACGACGCGGCCAAGCAGCAACAAGAACTGATGGCGCTGTACCAGAAGGAGAAGATCAATCCTCTGGCGGGCTGCCTTCCGCTGCTGCTGCAGATCCCGGTCTTCTACGCCGTCTACAAGATGCTGTTCGTGACCATCGAGATGCGTCACCAGCCGTTCTTCGGCTGGATCCGCGACCTCTCGGCCAAGGATCCGACCACGATCTGGAACCTGTGGGGCCTGATCCCCTGGGATCCGGCGACCGTGCCGCTGCTGGGGCCGCACCTGACCGGGACCTTCGCGCTGAGCGTCCTGGCGATCGTCTACGGCCTGACCATGTGGCTGCAGATGGCCATGAGCCCGCCGGCGCCCGATCCCATGCAGCGCCGCATCTTCCAGCTGATGCCGGTGGTGTTCACCTTCATCATGGCGACCTTCCCGGCCGGCCTGCTGATCTACTGGGCCTGGTCCAACGTGCTGACCATCTTCCAGCAGTACATCATCATGCACCGCTTCAAGGCCGAGAACCCGATCGACACCTTCCTGGCCCGATTCAAGAAGGCGAAGGCCTGATCAATCGTCATCGCCGGGCTTGTCCCGGCGATCCATGAACGCGAACGTCCGGTTTGGCTTTCCGGCGACGGTGAGCCGGGATCCCCGGCACAAGGCTGGGGATGACGGAGAGAACGATGGACGACTTCACTGACGAAGAGCTGGAGCAGGCGCGCATCCTGTTCGCCCGCCCGGCGACCTTCGTCATGGGGTGCGCCAAGATCGAGCAACTGCCCGATCCGGACCTGCCCGAGATCGCCTTCGCGGGCCGGTCCAACGTGGGCAAGTCCAGCCTGATCAATGGCCTGGTCGGCATGTCCAAGCTGGCCCGGGCCTCCAATGAGCCGGGGCGCACGCGCGAGGTCAACTTCTTCGACCTGGACGGCAAGATGCGGCTGGTCGACCTGCCCGGCTACGGCTGGGCCAAGGCGTCCAAGTCGACGGTGAAGAAGTTCCAGGACCTGGGCCGCGACTACCTGCGCGGCCGGGTGACCCTGAAACGGGTCTATCTGCTGATCGACAGCCGCCATGGCCTGAAGAAGGTGGACGACGAGGCTCTGGACGCGCTGGACCTGGCCGCCGTCAGCTATCAGATCGTCCTGACCAAGGCCGACAAGCTGAAGAAGGGCGAGGGCGAGAAGGTCGCCGCCGCCACACTCAAGGCCATCGCCAAGCGCCCGGCCGCCTTCCCGGCGGTGATCCTGACCTCGGCCGAGAAGGGCGAAGGCCTGCCCGAGCTGCGGGCCGAGATCATGCGTACGACCGGCGTGGAGCTCTAGCCCCCGCTCATCCCCGCGAAAGCGGGGACCCAGTGCTTTGGGCGACGAGGCGATGCTAGGGTTCCCTGACCCAGGTCCCTGAACGCCGGTGTTTCAGCGACAGAACTGGGTCCCCGCTTTCGCGGGGATGAGCGGAGAAAGAGTTTGCGGACCCGCGACATCCAGACCGACGGCCTGACCCAGCGGATTCTCGAGGCCGGCTCCGGCCCGCTGGTCCTGCTGATCCACGGCTTCCCCGAGCTCGGCGTCAGCTGGCGAGCGCAGGTCCAGGCCCTGGCGGACGCCGGCTACCACGCCGTCGCGCCGGACATGCGAGGCTATGGCGGGACCGACAAGCCGGAGGACCGTGACGCCTATTCCATCCTGAACCTGGTCGGCGACATGGTCGATCTGGTTCGGGCGCTGGGTCAGACGTCCTGCGTGGTCGTGGGCCACGACTGGGGCGCGCCGGTGGCCTGGCACTGCGCCCTGATGCGGCCGGACCTGTTCCGCGCCGTCGTCGGCCTGTCGGTGCCGTTCCAGCCGCGCCGGCCCAAGGGGCCGCCGACCGTGGCGATGGCCGCGATCACCAAGCGGGCGGGGCTGGGCGACCTGTATATCAACCGTTTCCAGGCGCCGGACGCCCACGAGCCTTTCGACGCCGATCCCGAGACCGCCCTGCGCAGGATGATCTACGCCTTCGACGGCTCAACGCCGGCGGAGCGGCAGTCCACCGGCTTCATGCCGGAAGGCGTCAGCCTGATGGACTCCATCGCCGAGGACGCGACCCTGCCGCCCTGGCTGACCCCGGAGCATTTCCAGGAGTATGTGCAGGCCTTCGCGAATGGCGGCTTCAAGCGGCCGGTGGACTGGTACCGCAACCTGGACCGCAACTGGGCTCTGACGGCCTTCCTCCAGGACCAGCGCATCCCTCAGCCGGCGTTCTTCATCGTCGGCGAGCGCGATCCGGTCCGCCACTATGCGGGCCAGCATGAGGCGGGACTGAAGGACTGGGCCCCAGACCTGCGCGGTTCGCACGTCCTTGCGGGCGCCGGGCATTGGCTTCAGCAAGAGAGGCCCTCCGAGGTCAACGGCCTGCTTCTGGGCTTCCTGAAGAGCCTGGACTGAGGCCGCGGGTGAACCCGGACTTCGCTCCGGCAGCCCAGCTTGCGCGCTTCACGGCAGAACCGCTTGGCCAGCCGGACGGCCTGGCCGCGCGTGGGCACGCGGGCCCTGCAGCCGCGCACCTGGACGACCCAGTGGTCGTCCTCCGGCAGGACTTCATAGAGACGAGGGGCGAGGGACGAATAGGGCATGAGCGCAGAGTGCGCCCGCCCCGCGTAACCTCGCCATATCGAACCGCAGGATCGACGTAAGGCCCGCGTACGGGCGTCAGGCCGCCCGCGCGGTCAGGCCCTCGACGGCCTCGGCGGTGACCTCGAGGCTGCGCACCCGGGCGTCGAGGTCGTGGATCATGCCGGTGACCATCACCTCGTCGACGCCGGTTAGGGCGATGAACTCGCGCAGCTTGGCCCGCACGGTGTCGACAGCGCCGATGGCGGCGTAGGTCAGCCGGCTTTCGACCGCCGCCAGCTGACGGGCGTCCAGCACCGTGTGGATGTCGTCCACCGGCGGCTTCAGCCGGCCCGGCTTGCCGGTCACCACCGCGGCGAAGGCCTGCTGCATCGAGGTGGACAGCCGCTGCGCCTCGGCGTCCGTATCGGCCGCGAAGACGTTGAACGCCGCCATCGCATAGGGTTCGGCCAGCTGCTTCGACGGCCGGAAACCGGCGCGGTAGGTCTGCAGCGCCTGCAGAAGCAGTTCCGGCGCGAAATGGCTGGCGAAGGCGAAGGGCAGGCCCAGGTGCGCGGCCAGCTCCGCGCTGAACAGGCTGGAGCCGAGCAGCCAGATCGGCACCTTGGATCCCGCGCCCGGCCAGGCGGTGACGCGCTGCCC
This sequence comes from Brevundimonas sp. CURTG3B2_SDJG, assembly GCF_057364705.1. NCBI lineage: Bacteria > Pseudomonadati > Pseudomonadota > Alphaproteobacteria > Caulobacterales > Caulobacteraceae > Brevundimonas > Brevundimonas sp. CURTG3B2_SDJG. The sequence goes on along the minus strand of NZ_JBNFOJ010000022.1, from coordinate 14,838 downwards.
CTCGACCGGGTCGTTCAGGAAGGCCTGGAGCTCCATCACGTCGCGGGGGAACTGGTCGGCGGCCTCGAAATAGCGACGCAGCGCGCGGGCGGTCTCTCCGTCGGTGCCGGGCGCGCGGCCCAGGCCCAGGTCGATGCGGCCCGGATGCAGGGCCTCCAAGGTGCCGAACTGCTCGGCGACGATCAGGGGGGCGTGGTTGGGCAGCATGACTCCGCCCGAGCCGATGCGGATGGTTGTGGTCGCCGCCGCCACATGGGCCAGGGCCACGGCGGTGGCCGCGCTGGCGATCCCGGGCATGTTGTGATGCTCGGCCAGCCAGAAGCGCCTGAAGTCCAGCCGCTCGGCGGCGCGCGCCAGCTCGGCGGTTTCCAGAAGGGCGCGGCGCGCGTCTCCGCCCTCCACGATGGGCGACAGGTCGAGCACGGAGAAAGCGGTCATGCCCCGCCAGATCGGAGCGCCGAGGCCTCAGTTCAAGACTGTCACACCGGATGTGTCGGTTCGGGCTTGGCCGGAGCCGGCTCCGGCGTGGCCGGAACGTCGGGCAGGGGGATGAACTCCAGGTCGTCGTCCTTGGGCAGAGCCATGCGTCCCGCCTTCCAGTCGGCCTTGGCCGCGTCGATCTTGTCCTGCGAGGAGGAGACGAAATTCCACCAGATCACCCGCGGCCCCACGGGTTCGCCGCCCAGCACCATGACGGTGGAGGGTTTGATCGCCTTGATCGTCGGCTCGGCCGACGGCTCCAGCACGATCATCTGGCCTTCCAGGAAGACGCGGTCGCCGATCTCGATCTCGCCCTTCACGACGTAGAGCGCGCGTTCGGAGTAGCCCCCTGCGCCCCTCCCTGGCGGCGGCGCGGTGCGCACGCCTTCGGCCAGCTCCCAGTGGACGTAGAACAGGGGCGACGAGACCGGCACGCCGGCCTTGGCGCCATAGGCCTCGCCGGCCACCAGCCGCGCGAACAGGCCGCCGTTCTCATAGGTCGGTTGGTCGGCCTCTCCGTGGTGATGGAAGGCGGGATCGGCGTCCTCGTGCTCGGTCGGCAGGGCGACCCAGGCCTGCATGCCGTGCATGGCCCCGCCCTGGCTCTTTTTCAGCGGATCGGTGCGTTCGGAATGGACGATGCCCTTGCCGGCGGTCATCCAGTTCACCTCGCCGGGCCGGATCGCCTGGACCGCGCCGGTGTTGTCGCGGTGCATGATCTCGCCCTCGAACAGATAGGTCAGGGTCGACAGGCCGATATGCGGATGCGGGCGGACGTTGACCGCCTCCGAGCCTGGCGCGAACTCCGCCGGCCCCATGTGGTCCAGGAAGATGAACGGCCCGACCATGCGCCGGGCGTGGAACGGCAGGATGCGGCCGACCTCGAACCCGCCCAGGTCCTTGCGCCGCGCGTCGATCACCATTTCGATCATAGTCTGTCGCCCCTCGAACCCGAACCCTGGTCGAGCATCGCCTCAAGCGGGCAGGCTTGCAATGCCGCTCCGCCTTGAACGGGCAGGCGATTTCGCTCCCGCGTCTGACGGGCGACGCTAGAGCGGGAGGCGGCTGATCACCGCCGGGGCGGGGGTGTCGGTCTTTGGCCGCCCGTCCGGGCCGAAGTCGGTCCACTGGCTGCGCGACACGAAGACCAAGCTGTCGCCCTCGATGAACCCAGTAGTCGGCTCCTCCAGCGGCGCGCCTTCCAGCACCGCCTCGCTGCCGGCGACCGCGCTCCAGTCCTCCGACAGGGTCAGGCGCAGAATCCGATGCGTGCGCGTGCCGTTCTGGACGGCGATGATCGTGTCGCCATGGCGCGCCAGACCGTCGATCCCCCGCAGCTCGACGCCCTCAGGCGCGGCCAGGGGCGTGAAGGCGTCGGCCGCATAGTCGCGACGGCTGTAGCCTTGCGAAAGGTCGAGCCGGTGCACACCCGTTCGGTAGTCGGAGAAGACCAGCCACCGCCCGTCCGCCGACACCGCCATCCCTTGCGGCGAGCCGGTCGGCGGCAGCGCGGCCAGCACCTCAAGCCTCGCCGCGCCGGGCGCCAGCACCAGGATTTGCTGCGCCTTGGTGTCGCCGACGAAGACCGCGCCATCCGGTCCGACGGCGATGTCGCCGAAGGCGTGGTCCGGTCCCTCCGCGGTGAAGGTGGCGGTCGCCTCGCCTGTGTGGGCATCCAGCCGGATCAGTTCCCCCGGCCGGTCGGCTTGGCCATCGATGTTCGAAGGCGAGGACGCGACCCACAGGACGCCGCGCGCCGGGTCGGCCGCGAGGCCGAACATCGCCTGACGGCCTTCGGGGCCGAAGGGCGTCAGGGCGCCGTCCGGCGCGACCCGTCGGAGCACGCCCCACTTCACCGAGGACAGCACCAGCGCGCCGTCGGCATCGCGGGCGACGCCCTCGATCAGCCAGGGGTGGTCGTTCGTGACGGCCAGGGTTTCCAGAGATTGCGCTGATGCGAGAGGGGCGACTCCGGTCAGCGCCAAACCCACAACGGCTCCCACCCAGCGACGCATGGCCCGATCTCCCCCTTGGCCCGATCCTAGCCGACGTGGGGCGTCACGATGCCGAGCGGCAAGGACGTCACGTTCTTCACGCCCCGGGTGACGATGTGGCTCTCGCAGTCCGAGACGATGCCCAGGTCCAGCAGCTTCTCGCGCAGGAAGCGGTCGAAGGCGTGCATGTCCGAGGTGATGATCCTCAGCACATAGTCCTCGCGGCCGGTGATGGTGGCGCATTGCACCACTTCCGGCCAGGCGGCCACGGCCTGCTCGAACGCGGCCAGGTTCTGCGCCGACGGCAGGCTCAGCTTGACGATAGCGTAGACCTCGAAGTCCAGGCCCAGCTTCTCGGCGTCCAGCAGGGTCACCCGCTTGCGGATGAAGCCCGTGTCCTCCAACCTCTTGATGCGGCGCCAGCAGGGCGAGGCGGACAGACCGACACGGTCGGCGACCTCGGCGACCGACAGTCCGGCGTCCTGCTGCAGGATGTCCAGGATGCGGGCGTCGACGGGATCCAGCTCGTCAGCCAAGGCGTTTCTCCGATATTGTTATTGACGCAATAAAATACCGGCAAACCGCCTAAGGCAAGGTCGAAATCGAGCGAGCCTTCGCACGCGCCTCGTGCTAGACGGCGCTGAAGAGGAAACGCGGTCGGATCAACCGGACAGCAGGACGGAATGAAGAAGCCCAATACGCAACCGCTCAGCTTGCGCGTGCCCGAGCCCTCGGGCCGTCCGGGCGACACGCCCGACTTCAGCCATCTGAAGCTGGACGCCGCCGGCGCCGTGGACCGGCCGTCGGTGTCGTCCGCGCCGTTCGAGATGCGCGACCACGCCTTCAGGCTGGTCCGGGTGTTGGACGACCAGGGTCAGGCCGTCGGCCCGTGGAACCCCAAGCTGGACGCCGAGACGATGCGGCGCGGTCTGAAGGCCATGATCCTGACGCGCGCCTTCGACGACCGGATGCATCGCGCCCACCGCCAGGGCAAGACCAGCTTCTACATGAAGTGCACCGGCGAAGAGGCCATCGCGGTCGCCCAGGGCATGATCCTGAGCCGCGAGGACATGGGCTTCCCCACCTATCGCCAGCAGGGCCTGCTGATCTCGCGCGGCTATCCGCTGGTCGAGATGATGAACCAGATCTATTCGAACGCGGCGGACCCGATCAAAGGCCGCCAACTGCCGATCATGTACTCATCCAAGGAGTACGGCTTCTTCACCATCTCGGGAAACCTGGGCACCCAGGTGCCGCAGGCCGTGGGCTGGGCCATGGCCAGCGCCTACAAGGGCGACGACAAGATCGCCATCAGCTGGATCGGCGACGGCGCCACGGCCGAGGGCGACTTCCACAACGCCCTGACCTTCGCGGCCGTCTACCGGGCGCCCGTGATCCTGAACATCGTCAACAATCAGTGGGCCATCAGCTCCTTCCAGGGCATCGCCGGCGGGCTGGAGACCACCTTCGCATCCAAGGCCATCGGCTACGGCCTTCCGGCGCTGCGCGTCGACGGCAACGACTTCCTGGCCGTCTGGGCCGCCACCCAATGGGCCGAGGAGCGGGCGCGGACCAATCAGGGCGCGACGGTCATCGAGCTGTTCACCTACCGCGGCGCCCCCCACTCGACCTCGGACGACCCCAGCCGCTACCGGCCGGGCGACGAGCACGAGAAATGGCCGCTGGGCGATCCCATCGCCCGCCTGAAGCAGCATCTGATCGCGCTGGGCGAATGGTCCGACGCCCAGCAGGAAGAGGCCGAGAAGGACGCGGTCGAACAGGTCCGCGCCGCCGGCAAGGCCTCCGAGGCGATCGGCACCCTGGGTCAGTCGCGCGCCAGCGTGAAGACCATGTTCGAGGACGTCTACGCCACCGAGGATTGGCGGATCACCGAACAGCGGCGCGAGGTGGGAGTCTGACCATGACCGATCAAACCACCTTCACCGAGGCCGACCGCGCCGACGGCATCGAACCCGACATGGTCGACGCCAAGCACGCGCCGAAATCGACCGCGCCGGCCAACGGCGTCCAGCCGATGAACATGATCCAGGCGCTCAACTCGGCCATCGACGTCAAGATGGCCGAGGATCCGAACGTCCTGTCGTTCGGCGAGGACGCCGGCTATTTCGGCGGCGTCTTCCGGGTCACGGACCAGCTGCAGCAGAAGCACGGCCTGACCCGCAGCTTCGACGCCCCGATCAGCGAATGCGGCATCGTCGCCGCCGCCATCGGCATGGGCGCCTACGGCCTGCGGCCCGTCGTCGAGATCCAGTTCGCCGACTACATCTACCCGGCCTACGACCAGATCGTTTCGGAAGCCGCCAAGCTGCGCTACCGCTCGGCCGGGCAGTTCACGTCTCCGATCACCATCCGCAGCCCCTACGGCGGCGGCATCTTCGGCGGACAGACCCACAGCCAGAGCCCCGAGAGCCTGTTCACCCACATCGCCGGCCTGAAGGTCGTGATCCCGTCCAACCCGTACGACGCCAAGGGACTGCTGACCGCGGCGATCGAGGACGACGATCCGGTCATCTTCTTCGAGCCCAAGCGCCTGTACAACGGCCCGTTCGACGGCTGGCACGAAAAGCCGGTCTCGCCCTGGAAGGCCCAGGACCTGGCCCAGGTCCCGACCGGCAAATACGTCGAGCCCATCGGCAAGGCGCGGGTGATGAAGGAAGGTTCGGACGTCACCATCCTGGCCTACGGCACCATGGTCTGGGTCAGCCTGGCCGGCGCCGAACACGCCGGCGTCGACGCCGAGGTCATCGACCTGCGCACCCTCGTGCCGCTCGACATCGAGGCCATCGAGGCCTCGGTGACGAAGACCGGCCGCTGCGTCATCGTGCACGAGGCGCCTAAGACCTCGGGCTTCGGCGGCGAACTGTCGGCCCTAGTCCAGGAGCGCTGCTTCTATCACCTGGAGGCGCCGATCGCGCGCGTGACCGGCTGGGACACGCCCTATCCGCACGCCTTCGAGTGGGAATACTTCCCCGGTCCGCAGCGCGTGGCCGACGCCCTGAAAGCCGTCATGAGCGGGGGTCGCTGAGATGGGTCGTTTCGTCTTCAAGCTGCCCGACGTGGGCGAAGGCACCGCCGAGGCCGAGCTGGTCGGCTGGCACGTGAAGGTCGGCGACGTGGTCGCGGAGGACCAGATCGTCGCCGACGTCATGACCGACAAGGCGACGGTGGAGATCACCGCGCCCGTCTCGGGCAAGGTCGTCACCATCCATGGCGAGCCCGGCCAGATGATCCCCGTGCGCGGCCCCCTGGTCGAGTTCGAGGTCGAGGGGGCGGGGAACGCGTCCGAGGTTGAGACGCCGCCCCCCTCGAACCCTGCTGCGCAGGCTTCGGTCCCCCTGGAAGGGGGACAATCCGCCGTCGCCGTTCCTCCCCCTGCGGGGGAGGGGGACCGCGAAGCGGCGGAGGGGCGGCAAATCGAGACTCCGTCCGGCGCCAACTACGTCTTCAAACTGCCCGACGTAGGCGAAGGCACCGCCGAGGCCGAACTGGTCGGCTGGCACGTCGAGGTCGGAGACGCCGTTTCCGAGGACCAGATCCTGGCCGATGTGATGACCGACAAGGCCACCGTCGAGATCACCTCCCCGGTCTCGGGCGTGGTCGTGGCCTTGCACGGCGACGCGGGACAGCAGGTCCCCGTCGGTGGGCCGCTGGTCTCGTTCAAGGTCGAGGGCAAGGGGAACGTGGTCGAGGCGCCGCCCCCCTCGAAGCCCGCTCCGCAGGCTTCGGTCCCCCTGGAAGGGGGACAACCCACCGTCGCCGTTCCTCCCCCGTCGGGGAAGGGGGACCGTCCGAAGCCGCAGGCGAGGATGGTGGGGGGCGCCCGCCGCGCGCGCCCTCTCCGACCGCAATCAGCGTCCGCTCGCCTCTCCCGCCGTGCGCAACCGCGCCCGCGACCTGGGCGTCGAACTGCAGTTCGTGCCCGGCTCGGGCCCGGCCGGCCGCATCGAGCACGCCGACCTGGACGCCTATGTCGCCTCCGGCGGCCATGGATCGTCCGCAGCCGGATCGTCTAGCGGCTCGACCTACGCCAAAGCCGAGGGAACGACAGAGGTCCGCATCATCGGCCTGCGCCGCAAGATCGCCGAGAAGATGGCCGAGAGCGTGCGCCGCATCCCCCACATCACCTACGTCGAGGAGATCGACGTCACGGCGCTGGAGGAGCTGCGGGCCCACCTGAACGCTCAGGCTAAGGCGACCGGCAAGCCCAAGCTGAACGTCCTGCCCTTCATCGCCCGCGCCATCGTCGTGGCCCTGCGCGACCAGCCGACGATCAACAGCTGGTACGACGACGAGGCCGGCGTCCTGACGACGCACAACCCCGTGCACCTGGGCATCGCCGCCCAGACGCCCAACGGCCTGATGGTGCCCGTGGTCCGTCACGCCGAGGCCCGGGATCCCTACGACACCGCCCTCGAAATCGCCCGTGTCTCGGGCGCGGCCAAGGACGGCTCCGCCAAGCGCGAGGAGCTTTCGGGCTCGACCATCACCATCACCTCGTTGGGGACGTTGGGCGGCATCACCCACACGCCCATCATCAACCACCCCGAGGTCGCCATCGTCGGCCCCAACAAGATCCAGGAACGGGTCGTGGTTCGCGACGGCCAGATGGTGGTGCGCAAGATGATGAACCTGTCGTCGTCCTTCGATCACCGCATCGTCGACGGCCACGACGCGGCGGTCTTCGTGCAGCGCATCAAGGGCCTGCTGGAGCATCCCGCCACCTTATGGATGGGGTGAGGTCGTGCGGAACTCCGACCAGTTTCGTCAGTGGCGCGGAAGGCGCGGCGGGCGTGAGATGGGCGGATTTCCAACGATCGTCGTCCAGGGAGCTGTCATGACCGTCCTGAACCGCAAGAGCCTGTTCCTCGTGGCGGCCGCAGCCGCGGCCTTGGGCGCCTCGCCCGCGCTGGCGTGCATCGGCGAGCCGCCGCCGCCGCTTCCTCTGGTCCGGGCCGACGGGCCGGCGTTGCTGATCGGGCGTGTGGTTCAGGTCGAGGCCGATCCGACGCCGGAGCGCACCGAGCGGTTTGAGATCTTCAACGCGACGGCCACGGTGCAGCGGCTGGAAGCGCTTCAGGGAGAGCCGGCGGAGTCCTACCGCGTGACCGGCGCCGTACGCGTCCTCGTCCTGACTCAGCCGTCTCCGATGTACTGCGGCGACTTTCTGCACCTGAACGCGGGAGACGTGGTGTTCGCCATGGAGCGTCCCGACGGCACGCTCCGCGTTTTCGACCCGCCGGCTGAATTCCTTCCGCGCCTCGAAGCCTATCGAACCCCCGCGCCGTGACCCGCCATGTGCAGCAGATGGCGTTCGTCGACACGCCGGTGGCGGAGCGGCTGATGCGCTTCATCGACAGCGCGGCGCGATAGGCGATGACGTTCAAGGGCCTCATGATCGCCGCCGTCCTGGCCGCCTTCACGGCGACGCCCTCGTGGGCGTGTTCCGTCGGCAAGATGAGTCCAGCGGAGCTGCGGGCCGAGCAGGCGCGGGACCTGCGCGAAGCCGACCTGGTCTTCCTCGCCCGGGTGACCGGCCAGAGCATGTCGGACGACCCGGAGTTGAATGTCGTTCTGCTAGAGCCGACCGAACGGGTGATGGGCGGCCGGGACCTGCCCGAGCGTCTGGCGGTCGCCGTCTTCTTCTGCCTTCCCCTGCCTCCGGTCGGCGAGACCCAGGTGATCCTGATGCGGTCCGCCGACGTCTCCGCCGCGCCTGATCGAACCAGCCCCGTGCTGGGCTATTACCCCGTTTCAGACATCCGCCATTCCCGCCTGCGCCAACGTGTGGAATGGGCCCTGCAAAGAGCGAACAACGAATGACCCAGACCCTGAAGACCAAAGTCCTGATCATCGGCGCCGGCACGGGCGGCTATGTGGCGGGCATCCGTTGCGGCCAGCTGGGCCTCGACACCGTGCTGGTGGACGGCGGCGACGGCCTGGGCGGGACCTGCCTGAACGTCGGCTGCATTCCGTCCAAGGCCATCATCCACGCCGCGGGCAAGTTCGAGACGGTCTCCAAGGCCGCCGCCGGCGGCACGCTGGGCATCACCGCCTCCAAGCCGGCCATCGACCTGAAGGAAACGGTGGCGTGGAAGGATGGCGTCGTTCGAAAGCTGAACAACGGCGTCGCGGCCTTGCTGAAGAAGGCCAAGGTCAAGGTCATCAAGGGTTGGGCGACCTTCTCGGACGCCAAGACCTGCACGGTGAAGACCGGCGACGGCGACATCACGATCTCGGCCGAGCACGTCATCCTAGCCACCGGCTCGGACCCGGTCGAACTGCCGTTCCTGAAGTTCGGCGGCGACATCATCTCCTCGACCGAAGCCCTTTCGCTGGACAAGGTCCCCGGCAAGCTGGTCGTCGTCGGCGGCGGCTACATCGGGCTGGAGCTGGGCATCGCCTACCGCAAGCTGGGCGCCGAGGTGGCCATCGTCGAGATGGCGACCGCCTGCTGCCGCTCTACGACAAGGCCCTGACCGATCCGGTCGCGAAGTGGCTGGAGAAGCACGGCGTCGAACTGCATCTGGGCGCCAAGGCCGGGTCGTTCGAGAAGGGCGCGCTGAACGTCACCGCCAAGGACGGGACCGCCCTCAAGCTGAAGGCCGACAAGGTGCTCGTCACCGTCGGCCGCAAGCCGCGCACGCAAGGCTGGGGCCTGGAAAACATGGGCGTGGCCATGGCCGGCCCGTTCGTGAAGATCGACGACCGCTGCGCGACGTCGATGAAGAACGTCTGGGCTGTCGGCGATCTGACCGGCGAGCCGATGCTGGCCCACAAGGGGTCGGCCCAGGGCGAGGTCGTCGCCGAGATCATCGCCGGTCATGACCGCCGCTTCGATCCCGTCACCATCGCGGCCGTCTGCTTCACCGAGCCTGAGATCGTCTCCGCCGGCTTGGGGCCGCAGGACGTCGAGGGCCGCGACGACGTCATCCAGGCGGTCTTCCCCCTGATGGCCATCGGCCGCGCCCTGGCCATCGAGGCCGGCGAGGACGGCGGCTTCGTGCGGGTGATCGCCTCCAAGACGGATCACCGCCTGCTGGGCGTCCAGGCCGTCGGCCAGCACGTGTCCGAGATGTCCAACAGCTTCGCCCAGATGCTGGAGATGGGCGCGGTGCTGGAGGACGTCGCCGGCGTCATCCACGTCCACCCGACGCTGGGCGAGGCGTTCCACGAGGCGTCGCTGCGGGCCCTGGGGCACGCCATCCATATCTAAGGGGCGCTATCGCTCGCGACACGGTCGCTCGCTGCTTGAGCGCCCTTCCTGTTTGCTTTCGTCATCCCGGGGGCGCGTAGCGAACCCCGGGACCCAGCGGCGCCGGACGTTCGCGTAGCGAGCGGAAGGCGACCGGTCCGCGAGAGCGACGCGTGACAGCTTCGCGCTCTCGCGCGCCGCTGGGTCCCGGCCTTCGCCGGGATGACGAAAGACGAGAGATGGACGTCGCCAAACCGTCACATCAGCGTCGGCCTCCCCGTCACAAACCTCTGGTCTAAGCGCGACGACCTTGGCTTTGTCCGGAGACTGACGATGACCCGCACCCTGCTCGCCGCCGCCTCGGCGGCCGCCCTGATCGCGCTCGGCGCCTGCGGCGACAACGCCGGCGCGCCCGGCTCGCAAGCCACTCGCGCGGGCATCTGGGCCGCGGGCTCCTCGACGGTCTTCCCATTCGCGACCCGCGTGGCCGAGAACTTTTCGCGCACCTCGGGCGCGCGCGCCGCGCATCGAATCGCTGGGCACCGGCGGCGGGATCAAGGCCTTCTGCTCGGGCGTCGGCCCGACCACCCCGGATATCGCCAACGCCTCGCGTCAGATGAAGAAGTCCGAGTTCGAGGAGTGCCAGAAGAACGGCGTCACCGACATCGTCGAGATCAAGATCGGCTTCGACGGCATCGTCATCGCCACGGCCCGTACCGGGAACAGCTTCAACTTCCGTCTTCAGGACATCTATCTGGGCCTGGCCAAGGAGGTCCCCGGCGCCGGCGGCGCCTTCGTCGCCAACCCGGCCACGACCTGGAACCAGGTCAACCCGGCCCTGCCGAACCAGCGCATCCAGGTCTACGGGCCGCCGCCCACCTCGGGCACCCGCGACGCCTTCCTGGAGCTGGGCATGGCCCCCGGCGCCAAGGCGCTTCCGACGCTGGCCGCCCTGGCCGAGGCGGACAAGACCCGCTTCGAGACGCTGGCCCATACGGTCCGCGAGGACAACGCCTGGGTCGACTCCGGCGAGAACGACAACGCCATCGTCCAGACCCTGACCCGCACCCCCGGCTCGCTGGGCGTGTTCGGCTTCTCGTTCCTGGAGCAGAACATGGACACGGTGAAGGCCGAGACCATCGACGGGATCGCTCCCTCGGCCGACACCATCGCCGACGGCACCTATCCGCTGGCCCGCAGCCTCTACATCTACGTCAAGAAGCAGCACGTCGGCGTGACCCCGGGCCTGGAGCAGTTCGTGCTGGAGTTCATGTCCGACGCCGCCGCCGGCCGCGGCGGCTACCTGCAGGACCGCGGCCTGGTGCCGCTGCCCGCCGACCAGCTGGCCGCCCAGCGCGCCATCGCCACGGCCCTGACGCGATGCGCGCGGCGAAGTAGGGGTTCCGGCCTCACCTCTCCATCACCCTCCAAGGCGATGGAGAGGACAGACCGCGTCAGCGGTCAGGTGAGGGCGACGCCGGCCTGGGCCGGTAGAGTTCCGATTACATCCGCAGGCGTCGCCCTCACCTGGTCGTCGCTGACGCTCCGACCTGTCCTCTCCATTCGCTTGAGGGCGAATGGAGAGGTGAGATCAAGCCGCCGCTCGCCGCCGCAGCCTGGCGATCCGGCGCAGGCGTCGCCAGAAGCGGCCCCGCTCTGGCTCGGGATAGGGCTGCAGGTTCTCCACGAACTGCTCGGCCGAGGCGCGCCAGCTGAACTTCTCGGCGTAGGCCCGCACCTGGGCCCGGTCGCACTTCAGCGCCTCCAGGCAGGCCGTGCGAAGGTCCTTGTCGATGGCGCCGGCGTTCGAACCCGGGATGATGTCGATCGGGCCGTGGGCCGGATAGGCGGCCACCGGCGTGCCCGTGGCCATGGCCTCCAGGATCACCAGGCCGAAGGTGTCGGTCCAGCTGGGGAAGACGAAGACGTCCGCGTCGCGGAAGCAGCGCGCCAGCTCCTCGCCGAACCGGGCCCCCAGGAATTTGGCGTCCGGGTACTTCTCCTGCAGCTCGGCCCGCGCCGGGCCGTCGCCGACCACGATCTTGGTGCCCGGCAGGTCGGTCTCCAGGAAGGCCTCGATGTTCTTCTCGACCGCCACCCGGCCCACGTTCAGGAAGAAGGGCCGCGGCCAGTCCTTGCCGCCCAGCTCGTCGTAGATGCGCGGCAGGTCCGGGTTGAACTGGTCGGTGTCCACGCCCCGGGTCCAGGGGGAGACGTTCCTGAACCCGTGCGCCGTCAGCTCGTCGCGCAGGGTCGGTGTGGCGACCATCAGCCGTCCCGACGGCTTGTGGAACCACTTCATGTAGGCGTAGCCGACCTGCACCGGGATCGGGAACCGGGCCGAGACATACTCGGGGAATTTGGTGTGGTAGCTGGTCGTGAACGGCAGCTTCCATTCCACGCAGATGCGGCGCGTGGCGATGCCGATCGGTCCTTCGGTGGCGATGTGCACCGCTTCGGGCTCGAAGGCGCGCAGCCGTTCGCGAATCTCTTCCTCCGCGCCCAGGGCCAGCCGGATCTCCGGATAGGTGGGGCAGGGGATGGTCTTGAACTGGCTCGGCTCGATGACCTCCACCTCATGGCCCATCGCGCGGCATTCCGCCGTGATGCGGCTCAGGGTGCGGACGACGCCGTTGACCTGGGGCTCCCAGGCGTCGGTGGCCAGAACGATGCGCATGTGTGGGCCGGGAGGCTCCGCCGTTGGTCGGGTGACGTGTCTAGCGGTTTGCGGCGGGGTTGGCGAGACGGGGTCAGAGCGGCAAGGCGGTCGTCGCCTTCACCTCTTCGAGAACGGCGTAGGTTCGCGTCTCGCGCACCCCCGGCATCCGCACCAGCACGTCGCCGAGGAAGGCGCGATAGGCGTCCATGTCGCCCACCCGCGCCTTGATCAGATAGTCGAAACCGCCCGCGACCATGTGGCACTCCAGCACCTCGGGCTGGCGGCGCACGGCCTCGGCGAAGGCGTCGAAGACGTCGCCGGTCGTCCGGTCCAGGTGCACCTCCACGAAGATCAGCAGCCCCCGGCCGACCTTGGCCGGGTCGATCAGGGCGGCGTAGCCGGTGATCACCTTGCGCTCCCTGAGCCGGCGCACGCGCTCGAAGCAGGCGGCGGCGGACAGATTGCACCGGCGGGCCAGTTCCGCGTTGGACAGGCGGCCGTCCTCCTGCAGCGCGCGCAGCAGGCGGCGATCGACGGCGTCGATAGTATCCATTGTCGCCAAGCCCTTTCGCCGAACGATCTTCGGTGTGGAAGTCTATCATACGAAGCACATTCGGCATCGTCCGCCATATATGCGCCCTGCACTCAGGACCGAACGCCCATGACGACCGCCTTCACCCCTTCGAGCGTCGCCCATTGGGATACGCTGGATCAGGGCAAGTTCGCCGACGAGACGGCCACGGTCAGGGGGCTTCTGGAGCGCGTTCCGCTGGACGCCGGCGAGCGCGCGGCCGTGCTGGGCAGCGCCGTCGACCTGGTCGAGCGCGCCCGCGCCAGCGTCAAGAAGCAGGGGGTGGTCGAAAGCTTCCTGCAGGAGTTCAGCCTGGGCACCCGCGAGGGCCTGGCCCTGATGTGCCTGGCCGAGGCCCTGCTGCGCACCCCCGACGAGGACACGCGCGACAAGCTGATCGCCGAGAAGATCGGCTCGGCCGACTGGGCGTCGCACCTGGGCCAGTCCGACAGCCTGTTCGTCAACGCCTCGACCTGGGGCCTGATGCTGACCGGCAAGCTGGTCGACGTGGACGAGGAGGCCCGCTCCGACCTGCCCGGCTTCCTCAAGCGCATCGTCGGTCGCCTGGGCGAGCCGGTGATCCGCGAGGCCGTGGCGGCAGCCGTGCGCATCATGGGCGAGCAGTTCGTCGTCGGCCGCACCATCGAGGCGGCGCTGAAGCGATCCAACAAGGAAGGCTGGCTCTGCTCCTTCGATATGCTGGGCGAGGGCGCCCGCACCGCCGCCGACGCCGAGCGCTACGAGAAGATCTACGCCGACGCCATCGAGGCGGTGGGCAAGACCGCCAAGGGCCAGGGGCCCGAGGCCGGTCACGGCGTCTCGGTCAAGCTGTCGGCCCTGTCGCCCCGCTACGAGGCCACGCATGAGGCCCGGGTCTGGGACGAGCTCTATCCCCGGGTGAAGCGCCTGGCCCTGATCGCCGCCCGGCACGACATCAACTTCACCATGGACGCCGAGGAGGCCGACCGCCTGGCCCTGTCGCTGAAGCTGCTGGACCGGTTGGCGCACGAGCCGGAGTTGGGCGACTGGAAGGGCCTGGGCTTGGCCGTGCAAGCCTATCAGAAGCGCTGCCCCGAGGTGATCCGCCGCGTCGCCGACCTGGCCCGGACCTCGGGCCGCCGCCTGATGGTCCGCCTGGTCAAGGGCGCCTATTGGGACACCGAGATCAAGCGCGCCCAGGTCATGGGCCGCACCGACTATCCGGTGTTCACGACCAAGGCCGCCACCGACCTGAACTACCTGGTCTGCGCCCGCGCCATGATCGAGGCGGCGCCGCACATCTACGCCCAGTTCGCCACCCACAACGCCCACTCCCTGGCCGCCGTGCACAGGATGGCCTCGGACCGGGGCGTGAAGATCGAGTTCCAACGCCTGCACGGCATGGGCGAGGCGCTGTACGACGCCGCCCGCGAGTCCTTCGGCCCGGTGACGGTGCGCGCCTACGCCCCCGTCGGCGGGCATGAGGACCTGCTGCCCTATCTGGTGCGCCGCCTGCTGGAGAACGGCGCCAACTCGTCGTTCGTCCACGCCCTGCTGGACGAGCGGGTGCCGGCCTCGGCCGTCGCCGCCGACCCCATCTCCGCCGTCGAGACTCACCCCGACCGCCACGCCAAGATCCCGACCCCGAAGGACATGTACATGGACCGCCAGAACTCGCTGGGCCGCGACTATTCGCAGGCCGCGGACCGCGCCCGCCACGTCGCCGCGCTGGAGAAGGTGGACAGCGAGAAGTTCACCTCCGGCCCGCTGATCGGCGGCAAGCTGAAGGCCGGGACCAATCCGCAGCCGGTGACCAATCCCTTCGACCGCAGCCAGGTCCTGGGCCATGTCTCGGAAGCGACCGAGGCCGACATCGACGCCGCCGCCGAAGCCGCGGCCGGCGCCCAGATCGCCTGGGACCGCAGGGGCGGCGCGGGCCGCG
>NZ_JBNFOJ010000021.1:0-19302 GCF_057364705.1 Brevundimonas sp. CURTG3B2_SDJG | reverse complement strand
ATGGCGCCGCGCGGCGCGTCCTCGGCGGCGTCCGCGGCCGCCGGAGCCTGGGTCGGTTCGGCTTCGTCCGCCTTCTGGCAGCCGATCACCGTCATCGCCGTCGCCAGTCCGGCGACCGCAAGCATGCGCTTCATCCCGTATCGTCCTTGAAAGACTGTGTGTCGTTGGCTTCACCGTGGCCCAAGCGTGCGGCGGCGGCAAGGCAGGTTTCGCGCCTCCAAGGCGCCGCTCGCGTGACGGCGCTCGAAGGGATCAGCCCGTGGCGGCGTCGGCGTCGCCGCGTTTTGCCTTCGGCGGCGTCGCCGGCGGGCCCGTTTCAGGTCCTTGCCGGTGTTCTTCACGGCGTTCGGCTCAACACCCGATGGCGATTGAGGGTCCGCCGACGCCATGCCTTCGCTGGCCAGGGTTTCGTTGATCGTCTCCTGGTCCGGATCGTTCTCCGACCCGCCGGCGGCGCCGCCCTGAAGCGATCCCGAGCGCGTGTCCGAGCCCATGTCGCTGCCCGAAAGGGCTTCGGTCAGGGCGTCGGGCGTGCGGCCCAGGTCGGGCTTCTCACCCATGTCGTCGGCCTCGCGGGCGTCCTCGGTCTGCTGGGGCTGGTGCTGCTGCGGCATGGCGAACTCCTTCGCCGGATATAGCGGGCGGGCATGGGGGAGGGTTCCGCCAGTTGACCCGCGTTCAAAAATATATCTTTCGAGTCTTGCGGAGGGACGTGTTAGATATATCTTTCGACCATGACGAAAGAAGGAGTCTGTCATATGTTCGGATTTCACGAAGACGACCGCCGCCATCGCCACGGCCACGGGCACGCCCACCGCTGCGCTCGTCGCGATGGCGGAGAGGGATGGAGCGGCGGACGCGGCATGTTCGGCCGGGGCGGCCCTGGCGGACGGCACGGCGGGCCTGGCCGCGGCCGCCGGATGTTCGGTCCCGGCGACCTGCGCCTGGTGCTGCTGGCCCTGATCGAACAGGAACCCCGCCACGGCTACGACCTGATCAAGGCCATTGAGGCCGCGTTCGGCGGCGGCTATGCGCCGTCGCCGGGAGTGGTCTATCCCAACCTGGCCCTGCTGGCGGACGAAGGGCTGATCGCCGGCGTCGAGGACGGCGGCAAGCAGGTCTTCTCGCTGACGCCGGCCGGCCAGGCCTGGATGGCCGAGAACCGCGCGGCGGTGGACGGCGTCATGCAACGCATGGCCCTGGCGGCCCGCCGGGTTTCGGGCGAACAGGCGCCTGAGGTGGTGCGCGAGGCGATGCACACCCTGCGGCAGGCCATCGTCACCAAGCCCGGCGACTGGAGCGATCCGGAGACCGCGCGGGTGGTGGAAAGCCTGATGAAGGCGGTGCGCGAGATCAGCGGACAATAGTATCCGCCGGCGGGGCTCGGAGAGGGTCGCGAGCGATCGCGGCCCTCCACTGTGGGAACGGCCCTCACCGGCTGCCGTTTCTCCCTGACGAGGAGGCCGCCATGATCGAAATCCTGGATTCGCCCGACAACGTGGTCGCCCTGCGAGCGGCCGGAACCTTGGACGGGGCCGACTATGATCGGGTCATCGCGGTCGTGGAAGACAGGCTCGGGGCCCATCCGAAAATCGGCGTCGTGGCCGAGATGGTCGATTTCCATGGCCTGACCGGCGAAGCGCTGTGGAAGGACCTGCAATACAACGCCAAGCGGATCGGCGACTGGAACAGGTTTCCGCGCTGTGCCCTGGTGACGGACGCGGGCTGGCTGAAGGCCATGGCGGCGTTCTGGGATCCGCTCATCCCCGGCGTGACGATGAAGGCGTTCGCGCCCGGCCAGACCGCCCAGGCGATCGCCTGGGCCGCCGGAAACGAACTCCGCGTGACAAAAGGGACGGGATCGCTCCGGCCCCTTCGCTCGTTGGTCTCGGCGAAGCCTCCACCTCGAACGTCTTACTTCCCGAACAGCTTGGCCCAGCGGCGCTTCTCGCGGGTCTTCCAGGTTCCACGGTGATAGGCGTCCGAGCCGATCAGCGGCACCACGGTGGTGGCTTCGGCGAAGACCATCTGCTCGTGGGTCGTCTGGACCTTGCCCCAGGAGGCGGCCTCCTTGAGCGTCGAGGACGAACAGGCGCCGTCGCGCACGTCGGCGACGGTGATCTGGACCGCATAGCGGTGCATCTCGGCCTCGACCCCCAGGATTTCGGCGCAGACGACGGTGTCCTGGGCGAAGTTCTTGGGCACCCCGCCGCCGACCATGAACAGGCCGGTGACGCCGGCTTCGATCTTGATGTCGGTCAGTTCGCGGAAGTCGGCGATGGCGTCCAGCATCATGTAGGGCTGGCCGGCGGCGGCGCGCTCCTTCTGGTGCTTGACCAGGCCGAACCCGGCCGAGGAGTCGACGAAGGCCGGGCAGAAGATCGGCACGCCTTCTTCATAGGCGGTCTGGATCAGCGAGCCGGGCTTCTTGGCGTTGCCCTCGCTGAGCCACTTGCCCATCTCCCAGATGAACTCGCGCGAGGAATAACCGCGCGGCTCCAGGCGGTTGGCGATCTCCAGGATGGTGTGGTCGCAGGCCTGAAGCTCTTCCTCGTCGATGTAGGTGTCGTAGATGCGGTCGATGTAGTTGTCGCGCAGGACGTTGTCGTCCACCTCTCCGGCGGCCTGGTAGTGCTTGAAGCCCAGGGCCTCGAAGAAATCCATGTCGACGATCGAGGCGCCGGTGGCGACCACGGCGTCGATCATGCCGAACTTCACCATGTCGCGGTACACGTGCATGCAGCCGCCGGCCGAGGTCGAGCCGGCCAGGATCAGCCACGGCGAGCAGTCCTTGTCCTCCAGCGCCATGTTGAAGATGTCGGCGGCGCGGGCGGTGTCGCGCGACGAGAACGACATCTTGCGCATGCTGTCGATGATCGGGCGGGCGTCGAAGGACGTGATGTCCACGTGCTCGACCGTGTTCTGCAGCAGCTGCGCCTTCTGGTTCGATTGAACGGGAGCGTTCATTGCAAGGGTTTCCCTTTGGTTTGAGCGCCCGTCGTCAAAAGAGAACAGCGGCCCGGACGGAGCGACGGGCCGCTGCTGATTACAACGCGGATGCGACGGTTTAGCGCCGTTGCTTCTTCCGCTGGCCGGCCTTGCCCTTCGGGCGGCTCAGGCGAACCACCTTGCGGGCCTGCTCTTCCGCCGTGGTGCGCACGGTCGGGATGGAGCGCGGCGCCAGACCGTAGAGCGAGGCCATCGGGGCGTCCTCGACCACGGCGATCTCGTGCTCGCCATAGCCGTTGAAGCCGGTCGACATCGCCACGCCGTAGGCGCCCAGCATGCCGATCTCGATGAAGTCGCCTTCCTGAACGTCCGACGGCAGCCAGAACGGGCCGGGCATGTGGTCGATCGAGTCGCAGGTCGGGCCGTAGAAGCGGAACGGCTTCAGATCCGGCGCGGCGGCGCCGTCCCGGACCAGCTTGGTCGGGAAGGGCCAGCGCGAGTGCGTGGCGTCGAACAGCGCGCCGTACGACCCGTCGTTCAGGTAGAGCGCGTCGCCCTTGCGCAGATCGACCCGGCATAGGACCGAGGACGACTCGGCGACCAGCGCGCGGCCAGGCTCGCACCACAGCTCGGTCGTTTCGGACACCGGCATCTCGTTGAAGCCGCGATGGATGGCGTCGGCGTATTCCTGCATGTCCGGCGGGACCATGCCCGGATAGACCGAGGGGAAGCCGCCGCCGACGTCGACGATGTCCACGAACACGCCGGCGCGGCTGATGGCGCGGCCGACCTGGGCCATCGCCGCCTCATAGGCCGACGGGCGCATGCATTGCGAGCCGACGTGGAAGCTGACGCCCATCAGGCCGTCCTTGACCGCCTGGCGCGTGGCCAGCAGCAGGGCGGGAGCCTGGTCCGGCGAGACGCCGAACTTACCCGACAGCGAATAGGCCGCGCCGTCCGCCGACACCCCCATGCGCACGACAAGGTTCAGGTCGGTCGCCTGGCCGGTGGCGTCCAGGATCTTGGCCAGCTCATCATGGCTGTCCAGCGAGAAGGTGCGCACGCCGTGATCGAAGTAGGCGCGCGTGATCGCGCCCCGGCTCTTGACCGGGTGCATGAAGGCGATGCGCGCCTCCGGATCGACCGAACGCACCAGTTCGATCTCGGCGATCGAGGCGGCGTCGAAGCTGCGGACGCCCGCTTCCACCAGGGTCTCGATGACCCAGCGCGAAGGGTTCGCCTTCACCGCATAGAAGACGTCGGCTTTCAGATTATCCTGGAACCAGCGCGCCGCTACGGAAACCGAACGCGGTCGCACAAGTGCGACGGGGCGTTCAGGGGACCGCTCGCGGACCAGGTCCAGGGGAAATGGATACGTGCGCAATTCACGTAAACCCCTGTAATTGTTAAACCCAGACCGGCGTTAGCAGCGCAACGTTAGACCTACGGGGTCCGCCGGAGAGCGCGATGTAGGGTCACGCGCCTGTCATGTAAAGCGGTTTTTTCTAGGCGGGCGTTGAACTTGCGGGGAATTTGTCCGCACGCGGATCGCCCTCGGCCGCCGAACGTGACTCAGCCGTAACTTGCCGAGGAAAAGGGCGCTGATACCGTCCCGGCCCGACACCATCGGGGGACTGTATCCATGCGCCGCGCCGCTCTTCTCGCCGCCGTCTTTCTCGCCGCCACGCCCTTCCAGGCCGCGGCTCAGGTCCCGGCCTCGGAACTGGCGCGCAGCGTCGACATCCCGTTCGAGGAATTCACCCTCGACAACGGCCTGCGGGTCGTCGTCCACACCGACCGCAAGGCGCCGGTCGTCGCCATCCACGCCTGGTACAACGTCGGTTCGAAGGACGAGCCGCAGGGGCAGACCGGCTACGCCCACCTGTTCGAGCACATCGGTCTGTTCAATCCGACCGAGAACGTGCCCGGCGGCCTGATGGAGCCGCTCCGGGCCATGGGCGCCACCGACTGGAATGGCACCACCTGGTTCGACCGCACCAACTTCTTCCAGACCGTTCCGACCTCGGCGGTGGAGCAGGCGCTCTATATGGAGAGCGACAGGATGGGGCACCTGCTGGGCGCTCTGAGCCAGGAGCGGCTGGATAACCAGAGGGGCGTCGTCCAGAACGAGAAGCGCCAGGGCGACAACCAGCCCTACGGCCTGGTCTACTACACGGTGCTGGAATCGCTCTTCCCGGAGGGGCATCCGTACCGCCACTCGACCATCGGTTCGATGGCCGACCTGGACGCCGCCAGCCTGGAAGATCTCAGGCAGTGGCATCGTGACAATTACGGCCCCAATAACGCTGTCCTGGTCCTGGCCGGGGACATCGACGCGGCGACCGCCCGGACCCTGGTCCAGAAATACTTCGGCCACATCCCGCGCGCGCGCAGAACGAACCCGCCCAGGCCGATATCCCCACCCTGCCGGCGCGCATCGACAAGCTGATGCACGACCGCGTGCCGAACACCCAGCTGTCGCGGACCTGGGTCGTGCCGGGCCTGTTGTCTGAAGAGGCGGCGGCGCTGGACGTGGCGGCCAGCGTGTTCGGCGGCCTGGCCAGCTCCCGCCTGGACAACGCCCTGGTGCGCGGCGACGAGACCGCCACCTCGGTCACCGCCAGCTACCAGCCCTTCCATCGGCTGGGCATGTTCGATTTCGATGTCAATGTGAAGCCGGGCGGCGACGCGGCGGCGGTCTCGGCGCGACTGGACCAGCTGCTGGCCGACTACATCGCCGAGGGACCGACCCAGGCCGAGGTCGAGCGCGCCGTGACGCGGCGCATCTCGCAGGTGCTGCAGGCGCTTGAGCCGACCGGCGGCTTCGGAGGCAAGGCGGTGACTCTGGCCGAGGGCGAGTTGTACGCCGGCGATCCCGGCTTCTACCGCCGTCAGTTGGCGGCGTACGGCGCGGTGACGCCGGCCTCGGTGAAGGCGGTGATGCAGCGCTGGCTGACCCGGCCGGTGCTGGCCATCCGCGTCGATCCCGGCGAGCGCGAGGCCTATGCCGAGGCTGCCGACAGTCGTCCGGCGCCGGCGGCGGCTGAACCCCTGCAAGTCACCGCCCGCGAACCCATGCCCGCAGTGGGCGAAATGAAGCCGCTGGATTTCCCGACGGTGGAGCGGGCCCGCCTGTCGAACGGCGTCGAGGTGGTCTACGCCCGGTCGACGACCGTCCCGATCACCCGCGTGGCGATCGAGTTCGACGCGGGCGTGGCTGCCGATTCCGCCCAGGCGCCCGGGCTTCAGACCCTGATGCTGGGCCTTCTGAAGGAGGGCACGACCAGCCGCAGCGCGGTGCAGATCGCCGAGCAGGAAGAGCGGCTGGGAGCCGCCATCGGCGCCGGGGCGACGGTTGACCGGACGGTGGTGACGCTCAGCGCGCCCAGCGCCAACCTGGATCCGGCGCTGGGGCTCTTGGCCGACGTGATTCGCAACCCGGCGTTCGCCCCGGCGGACGTGGAACGGCGCCGGAACCAACAGCTGGCCTCGATCGCCCAGGAAATGAGCTCGCCGAACGGCATGGGCGCGCGCGCCTGGCCGGCGCTCGTCTATGGGGAAGGACATCCGTACGGCCGTCCCTTCTCGGGTCTGGGCCGGACCGAGGCCTTGCGGGGCCTGAGCCGTGACGACCTGCTGACCTTCCACCAGACCTGGATCCGCCCCGACGCGGCCCAGATCTTCGTGGTCTCGGACCGGCCGCTGGCCGAGGTCACCGCGGCGCTCAACGCGCGTCTCGGCGACTGGAGCGCGCCCGCCACTCCGCGGGGTGAAAAGAACTTCAGCGCGCCGCCGGCGGCCGGCCCTTCGCGTATCGTCCTGATCGACCGGCCCCAGTCGCCGCAGTCCGTCATCCTGGGCGCCCTGATTCTTCCGGTCACCGGCGCGGACGATCGGGTGGTCTTCAACGCCGCCAACGAGGCGATCGGCTCGGGCTTTCTGTCGCGCATCAACCAGGACATCCGCGAGACCCGCGGCTGGTCCTACGGACTGGGCGGGACGGCCTCCAACCTGGAGCGCCAGGTGCCCTATCTGATCTCGGCGCCGGTCCAGGCGAACCGCACGGGGGAGTCGATCCAGGTCCTCATTGACCAATACCGCGGCTTCCTCTCGGACCGCGGCGTGACGTCGGCGGAGCGCGAGCGGATCGTCAACGCCAACATCCGCCAGCTGCCCGGCCAGTTCGAGACCTCTTCCGCCGTCCTGAACGCCCTGCGGTCCAACGCCCTGTTCAATCGTCCGGACGACTACTGGGAGACGCTGGGCGCGCGCTATGCGCAGCTGACGCCGGCCCAACTGGACGGCGAGGCCCGGCGGCTGCTGGGCCAGGCCAACTTCGTCTGGGTCGTGGTCGGCGACGCCGCCACCGTGCGCCCGCAGCTGGAGGGCCTGGGCCTTCCCGTCGAGGTCCGCGCCGCTCAATAGGGCGCCGGCTCGTGTCCTTGCCCTCGGCCCGCCCGCCGCTAAGGTGCGCGTGGGCCGAGTCCGGTTCAGCTTTTGTTTTGGGGGTTTGATGATGCGCGTGACCGCCTTGAAGTCGATTTTCCTGAGCGGCGCCGCCGCCCTGGCCCTGACCGCGGCGGGCGCCGTCCAGGCGGCGGAACCCGCGCCGTCGTCCCAGGCCCAGGCGCAGGCCCGCGCCGCTTCGGTGGCGGACCTGATGCGCGGGGTCAGCATCCCCTATGAAGCCTTCACCCTGGACAACGGCCTGAAGGTCCTGGTCCACGAGGACCGGTCCAACCCGATCGTGACGGTATCGGTCTGGTACAACGTCGGCTCCAAGGACGAGCCGGCGGGCCGCACCGGCTTCGCCCACCTGTTCGAGCACTTGATGTTCGGCGGCTCGGAAAACGCTCCGGGCAGCTATCTGAACCGGATGACCGGCGTCGGGGCCACCAGCCTGAACGGCACCACCTGGTTCGACCGCACCAACTATTTCGAGACCGTCCCGACCCCAGCGCTGGAGACGGCGCTGTACCTGGAAAGCGACCGCATGGGCCACATGCTGGGCGCCATCAGCCAGGAGACCCTCGACCTGCAGCGCGGCGTCGTCCAGAACGAGAAACGCCAGGGCGACAACCAGCCTTTCGGGCTGACGGAATACGCCATCCTCGAGAACCTGTTCCCCCAGGGTCACCCCTACCGTCACTCGACCATCGGCTCGATGGCCGACCTGGACGCGGCCTCAATGGACGACGTGCGCCAGTGGTTCACCGAGAACTACGGCCCGAACAACGCCGTCGTCGTGCTGGCCGGCGATATCGACACGGCCACGGCCCGCACCCTGATGAACCGCTACTTCGGTTCGATCCCGCGCGGCCCGGTCAACACCCCCGCCGAGGCCCCCGTCCCCGTGCTGGCCGCGCCGATCGAGCAGACGATGCACGACCGGGTGCCCTATGTCTCGATCCAGCGCTACTGGCCGACGCCGGGTCTGCTGAGCGAGGACGCCACCGAGTTGGACGTCGCCGCCTCGGTGCTGGGCGGCCTGGCCTCGTCGCGCCTGGATAACGCCCTGGTGCGCGGCGATCAGACCGCGGTCTCGGTCTCGACCAGCTTCAACTCTTTCCATCGTGTCGGCTGGTTCGACGTCACCGTGAACGTCAAGCCGGGCGCTGATCCGGCCGCGGTCCGGGCCCGAATGGACCAGATCATCGCCGACTTCGTCGCCGAAGGGCCGACCGCCGAGGAAATCCAGCGCGTCGCCACCCAGTCGATCGCCGGCCGGATCAACCGCCTGGAACAGCTGAACGGCCGCGCCTCGACGCTGGCCGAGGGTCAGCTCTATTCCGGCGATCCCGAACACTACCGGACTGAGCTGCGCGAACTGGCCGAGGTGACGCCGGAGGCCGTCCGCGACGTGATGCGCAACTGGCTGACGAAGCCGTCCTACAATCTGACGGTCGAGCCGGGCGAGCGCGAGGCCTACGCCGAGGCGGCCGCTGCCCCGGCGGGCGCGCGCTCCTCGGCGCCCGCCGTCCGACTATCGGCCCACGCCGCGCGACCCGATCCCGGCGATCGGCGAGGTCGCGGGCCTGGACTTCCCCGCCATCACCCGCGCCCGCCTGTCCAATGGCGTGGAAGTGGTGGCGACCCAGTCGGCCCGCGTGCCCTCGACGCGCGTTTCGGTCGAGTTTGACGCCGGTTGGGCCGCCGACAGCGCCGACGCCCTGGGGGTCGAATCCCTGATGCTGCGCGCGATGACCGAAGGCGCGGACGGGATGGACGCCAATGCGCTGGCCCAGGAGCGCGAACGTCTGGGCGCCAGCATCGGCGCCACGGCCAGCATGGACCGCACCACCGTCAACCTGACGGCGCTGACCGCCAATCTGGGAGCGTCGCTGGACCTGCTGGCCGACGTCGTCCGTCGCCCGGACTTCGAGCCGGCGGTGATCGAACGCCTGCGCGCCCAGCAACTGGCGGCGATCCGGGCCGAGCGCGCCTCGCCCGCCGGACTGGGCATGCAGGCGCTCTATGAGACGCTGTACGACGGCGCCTACGGCCGCGGTCCCAGCGGCCTGGGCGATCCGGCGGTGGTCACGGCCGCGAGCCGCGACCAACTGAAGGCGTTCCATGACGCCTGGATCCGTCCGGACAACGCGCGCATCTACGTGGTGTCGGACCGTCCGATCTCCGAGATCCTGCCCCAGCTGGAGCAGCGCTTCGGCGACTGGACCCCGCCGGCGACCGCGCGCGGCCAGAAGGCGGCGGTGGCCGTGGACGCGGTGCAGCCGCGCATCATTCTGATCGACCGGCCGCAGTCGCCGCAGTCGCTGATCCTGGGCGGCGAGGTCCTGCAACTGGCCGGTGACGACGACCGCCTGGTCGTCAGCCAGGGCGTCGACGTGCTGGGCACCAGCTTCCTGTCCCGCATCAACGCCGACCTGCGCGAGACCAAGGGCTGGTCCTACGGCGCGCGCAGCTCGATCGGCGGGCTGGAGGGCCGTTCGCCCTACATCATCAACGCGCCGGTTCAGGCTGACCGCACCGGTGAATCGATCGCCGCCCTGATCTCGATCCACCAGAACTTCCTGGGCGCCCAGGGCGTCACGGAAGAGGAGCTGGCGCGCACCCGCGACGGCGCGACCCGCCGCCTGGCGGGTCAGTTCGAGACCTCGGGCGCGGTCCTGGGGGCGCTGCAGTCCAACCAGCTGTTCGGCCGCTCGGACGACTACTGGGAGCAGGCCGGGGCCCGCTATCGCAGCATGACCGCGCAGGCGCTGGACCAGTCGGTCCGCCAGCTGGTCGACCCGTCGCGCTTCGTCTGGGTGGTGGTCGGCGACGCCGCCACCGTGCGCCCGCAACTGGAGGCCCTGGGCCTGCCGGTCGAGGTGCGGGCGGCGCAATGACCGACCCCGGCCGGCGGCCAGACCGCCGATCCGGCCGGGCATGGCGCGCAGCCGGCCTGGTCGTATCGGCGGCCCTGGCGACCCTAGGTCCGGCGGTCGCTCAGGCGGCGCCGTCCGACTATACGGCCGCCTTGCGCCGTGCCATCGTCCCGGCCGACGGGCCGCCGGAACGGCTGTCCCTGGACGCTCGGATGGCGCGATGGAAGGTCCCGGGGCTGAGCATCGCGATCATCGAAGGGTGCGAGGTCGTCGACGCCCAAGGCTATGGTGTGTTGCGTGACGGCGGGCCGCCCGTCGTCGCCGACACGCTCTTTCAGGCCGCCTCCGTGAGTAAGCCGGTCACGGCGCTCGGCGCGCTGCGGCTTGTCGAGCGCGGCGCGTTCGATTTGGACCAGGACGTGGCCGCCCAGCTCCGGACCTGGACGCTGCCGTCCAGCCCTCTGCTGGCAGGTCATCCCGTCACCCTCCGCGGACTCCTCAGCCACAGCGCCGGCCTGGAACCGCGCGGCTATGGCGGCTATCCGAGGGGTTCGGCGCTTCCGACCCTGATCCAGACCCTGAACGGCGTAGAACCCGCGCGACCCAAGCCGGTCCAGGTCGTTTATGTTCCAGGGTCGGAGTGGCGCTACTCGGGCGGCGGCTACCTGGTGGCGCAGCAGTTGATGGTCGACACGGTCGGAACCGACTTCCGCCGGATCATGCGTGAGCAGGTTCTGGAGCCGATTGGCATGCGAAGCAGCGACTTCGCCGAACCATCGGCTGAACGGGCCGCGCTGGCGGCCGTAGGGCATCTGGCGGACGGATCCGCCGTGCTGGGCGGCTGGCATCTGTATCCGGAGCTCGCGGCGGGCGGCCTCTGGAGCACGGCGCCGGACCTTGCACGGTTCGGGGCCGCGGTGATGAAGGCCGATCGGAACGATCGCGGCGCCATCGTCTCGCAGGCGACGGCCAGGCTCATGACCCATCCCCACATCGGACCCCGCAGCCTGGGCTTCATCGTCTCGGGCGAGGGGAGGGCGCGCCGTGTCGGGCATGACGGGACCAACGAGGGCTATAATTCCGCTCTCGTCCTCTACCCAGAGAGCTGTCAGGGCGCCGCGATCCTGACCAATTCGGACAACGCCAAACCTCTGATCTCAGAGCTTTTGCGTGGCCTCGCCGACGTCCAGGGTTGGCCTGACCCGATGGAGTCCCCAGCGATCGCGGCCGTCCCCCTCTCGCCGGCCATCGTCCAGCGGTTCTCGGGGGTTTATCGCTTCGTAGAACTCGCCGACATCGCGCCGTTCCGAATTCTCGCCGGCCCGGAGGGCGGCCTGATCTTCGATCGGGGCGACGGCCACGTCGAGCCGCTGACGCCGTCAGCGGATGGCTTGTTCGGCCCGGACAGCGGCGTGCTCATCGCGGCTGTCGAGGACGCCGGCGGTGTTGCGACCCGGATCACCTATCAACGGATCGGCGGCAGGGCGGTGACGGCGGCGCGCGAAGCGACCCGGCCTTGACGGCGGCGCTTCGTCCCGCTGGACGAAATCGCCGCGGGCGTGTCATTAAGACTTGCCTCGCGGCCCCGTTCGGGCCATGCGGCGCGCCCTTGCAACCGCTTCCAGCGTGTCCATGACCACAGCCACCGCCGCCGTCGCGTCCGTGAAGGACGTGTCCAAAACCTTCGGCGCCCGAAAGGCCCTGAACGGCGTCTCCGTCGAGGTCGGGGCCGGCGAGATGGTGGCCCTGATCGGCCCCTCCGGCTCGGGCAAGTCGACCCTGCTGCGCTCAATCACCGGCCTGCAGTCGATCGACCCGGGCAAGGGGACGATCTCGGTCTTCGGCGAGGTGGTCCAGAAGGACGGCCGGGTCACCGGCAAGGTGCGGGCCGCGCGCCAGAAGCTGGGCATGATCTTCCAGCAGTTCAATCTGGTCGGCCGGCTGTCGCTGTTCTCCAACGTCATGCTGGGCGCGCTGGGACGGCTGCCGGGCTGGCAGGGCTTCCTCGGCGCCTGGCCGTCGGCGGACAAGCAGAAAGCCATGGCCGCCCTGCACCGCGTCGGCGTGTCGGACTATGCGGCCCAGCGGGCCAACACCCTGTCCGGCGGCCAGCAGCAGCGCGGCGCCATCGCCCGCGCCCTGGTGCAGGGCGCCAAGGCCATCCTGGCCGACGAACCCGTCGCCTCGCTGGACCCCGTCTCGGCGCGCAAGGTCATGGAGCTGCTGGTCGAGCTGAACCAGCGCGACGGCCTGGGCGTCATCGTGACGCTGCACCAGGTCGACTACGCCATCCGCTACTGCGAGCGCGTGATCGCGCTGCAGGGGGGCAAGATCGTCTACGACGCCCGTCGACCGGGCTGGACACCAAGCGTCTGATCGAAATCTACGGTCCCGAGTTCGAGGACGCGTTCTGGGAAACCAAGGCATGAGCTTGCCCCGCATCACCCGTCGGCTGGCCCTGGCCGCCGCGCTCGTCCTCGGCGTCGCCTCGTGCGGCGGCGGCGGCGACAACAAGAAGGCCGGCGGAACGCCGACCGAGATCACCTTCTCGATCCTGTCGGCCGAAGGCCAGGCCTCGTCGGGTCCGCTGTGGGCGCCCTGCTGGAGGACATGTCCAAGGCCATCGGCGTGCCGGTGAAGCCCTTCTTCGCGGGCAACTACAACGTCCTGGTCGAGGCCATGCGCTTCAACCAGACCCAAGTGGCCTGGTTCTCGGCCAAGCCGGCCCTGGAAGCCGTCGACCGCGCCCAGGGCGAGGTCGTGGCCCGCATCGTCGATCCGGAAGGTCGCGACAGCTACCGCTCGACCCTGATCGTCAAGGCGGGCTCGGGCATCACGCTGGAAGACGTGATGGCCTGCGGCAAGCGCTACAATTTCGGCATCGGCGACGCCCAGTCGACCTCGGGCACACTCGCCCCGATGACGTTCCTGTTCAATCCGCGGGGCGTCGTTCCGGCCCAGTGCTTCAAGAACGTGCGTCCGGCCAACCACCAGGCCAACGCCTTCGCCGTGGCCACGGGCAGTGTCGACGTGGCGACCTCGAACACCGTCAACACCATCTTCCTGACCCGCCAGAACCCGCAGGTCGCCGCCCAGATCCAGGAGATCTGGCAGTCGCCGCCGATCCCCGAGTCGGGCATCGTCATCCGCGAGGACCTGGACCCGGCGCTGAAGGAGAAGATCCGCAGCTTCTTCCTGACCTACGGCCAGGGCGAGGGCGCCGAGGCCGAACGTCAGCGCCGCGTGCTGGCTGGCCTGAACTACTCGCGCTTCAACCCCGCCGACGACAGCTACCTGGACCCGGTGCGCGAGATGGTCGCCGACCAACAGCTGGTCGACGCCCGCGCCAAGAACGACCAGGCCAGCGTCGCCGCCGCCGAGCGTGAATTGCAGCGCCTGCGCGCCAAGCGCGAGGTCCAGCCTTGACCGACGCCGCCGCTTCCGGCGCGGCTCCGGCCGCCGCCGCGCCGATCCCCGCCGCGCCGAAGAAGTCGCTGACCGCCTGGCTGATGGACGCCCTGCTGTGGGGCGGCCTGGCCGTGGTGCTGATCGCCAGCTTCGGCAAGGTCGACATGGTCAACTTGCCCAAGCTGTTCAGCCAGTCCGAGAACATCCAGATCTACGGCAAGGACCTGCTGGACCCCGAATGGGGCGCCATCTTCCCGCAGACGGACAGCTTCTGGGAAAGCCTGAAACTGACCTTCACGGATCCCAACCGCAGCCTGGCCGGCCAGATGTGGCTGACGGTCCAGATCGCGCTGTGGGGCACTTTCCTGGCCGTCTTCCTGGCCGTTCCGCTGGGCCTGGCCGCGGCGCGCAACATCGCCCCTGCGTGGGTGGTGTGGCCCGTGCGCCGGGTCATGGACCTGCTGCGCTCCATTCCCGACCTGGTCATGGCCACCCTGTTCATTGTCGCCGTGGGCCTGGGCCCGCTGGCCGGCGTGCTGGCGTTGGCGATGAACACCGGCGGCGTCCTGGCCAAGCTGTTCTCGGAGGCCGTCGAGTCGATCGACAAGGGCCCGGTCGAGGGCGTGCGCGCCACCGGCGCCGGCAAGCTGCACGAGATCGTCTGGGGCGTGATCCCGCAGGTCGCCCCGCTGTGGACCTCGTTCGCCCTCTACCGTTTCGAATCCAACAGCCGGGCCGCCACCGTCCTGGGCCTGATCGGCGCAGGCGGCATCGGCCAGACCCTGTTCGAAAGCATCCAGGCGTTCGACTATCACCGCGTGGCGGCGGTCGCGATCGTCATCGTCGTGGCGGTAACCCTGATCGACACCCTGTCGCAGGTGATGCGCAAGCGCCTGCTCTGACTCTGGTCGAAAGCCTGAAACCCCAGGGCCCGCCTTCTTTGCGAAGGCGGGCCCTTTCGTATGCGGAGCGACGCCGGACCGTCGGCCACCTGTCCAATAGTTAAGTTGAGCCCCGGGGAACGACCGTTACACCTGTAGCGACGCTCTCTCTGGAGTTCCCATGAGCCTGCTCCTGACGCGCCGCGCCGCCCTGGCCGCCGGCGCCCTTGCCGCCCCCTCGATGCTGTCCGTCTCCGCAGTCTTCGCCCAGGCGGGCGACGCCGGACTGGGACCCGCCGTCGCGGCCCTGTTCGAACCGACGGCGACCCCGGCGCTCCGCGAGGCCTTCTGGCGAGAGCGCCTGTCGGCCGGCGGCCAGGCGCGCACTCCGCTTGAGGTCTTCCAGGCGCAGGCTGAGGCGATCGCGGCGCGGACGGGCGGCATGGACCTTCTGGAGACCTCGCCCGGCCGGGCCAATTGCGGCTGAATCTGCGGTCGCGCCGGCTGGGCGTGTCGCGCTGGATTCGGGTCCGCCTTGACCGCGACGCGCCGGACGCGCGCTGGACATCGCGGCCAACCCCTCGCCCCGACCCTACGACCGCGAAGGGCCGACCGGGCCGATCAGCCGCGCCGAACTGGCGGCCGAGATCGCCCGCCGCGTGGCGTTCGGCGCCGAGACGGACGACTTCTCAGGCGCGGTGATGGTCGTCGCCCCGGACGGCGAGCCGGTGTGGCAGGGCGCGGTCGGCCTGGCGGACAAGGCGGCCGGTCGCGCCAATACGGTGCGAACGCCCTTCCACCTGGGATCTGCGGACAAGAGCTTCACCGCCCTGATGGTCGGCCGGCTGGTTTCCGAAGGCCGGTTGGGTTTCGACACCCGTCTCATGGACGTCCTGCCGGACTATCCGAACCGGACGTTCGCCGAGGCCTGCACGATCGACCATCTGCTGACCCACGCCTCGGGCCTGGGCGGCCTGTTCGAGCGGTCGAACTGGGACAGGCGCGCGCCGTTCACGCGGATGGCCGACCTGCTGCCGGCCTTCGCCGCCGAAGCGCCCGCCTTCACCCCGGGAACAGGCCAGGGCTACAGCAACGAAGGCTATGTGGTGCTGGGGGCCGTGCTCGAGGCCGCGACGGGCCGCAGCTGGTACGACCTGCTGGCGGAACAGGTCTATGCCCCCGCCGAAATGACCGCGAGCGGGCACCTGCGGGCGGACGAGGCCAAGGACGCGAAGGCCGTCGGCTACCGCTTCCCGGACAACGACCAGCTCGGCCTGGACGAACGGCGGTCCAACGACGACGCGATCGGCTATCGCGGCAACAGCTGCGGCGGGGGGTATTCGACGGTCGGGGACATGACCCGCTATCTGCGCGCGCTGCGGTCGGGCCGCATCCTGCCCAGCGAGGCGGTCGCGTCGCTGACGACCCGCCAGCCGGGCGGGCTGGCGAA
Organism: Brevundimonas sp. CURTG3B2_SDJG; assembly: GCF_057364705.1. NCBI lineage: Bacteria > Pseudomonadati > Pseudomonadota > Alphaproteobacteria > Caulobacterales > Caulobacteraceae > Brevundimonas > Brevundimonas sp. CURTG3B2_SDJG. Next base: position 3,286 of record NZ_JBNFOJ010000021.1, on the reverse strand, counting down.
CTACGGGCGGGGCTTCTTCGTGCGGCCGGTCGCGAACCGCACCACTGTGGGGCATGGGGGCGGCGGGCCGCACTCGGGCATCGACGGCGATCACGCCATCGTCTGGGAGACCGGCTGGAGCGTCTCCGTGCTGGGCAACTACGACGCCCCGTTCGGCGGGGACGTCGCGCGCGACATCATCCGGTGGCTGGCGGTTCAGGACGCCTGACCCTTGCTCAACGAAAAGCCCGCCCCCGATCCCGGAGGCGGGCTTTCCATCTACGGCATCGTCGGGTCAGGCTTGTCTCAGATCCGGCGGGGTCGCCTCTTCCGTCAGCACACGGATGGCCTCTTCGACCGTCAGCACCGTCTGTTCTTGGCTGCCTAGGCGGCGCAAGGCGACCTTGCCCTCTTCGGCCTCCTTGCGGCCGACGACGGCGATGACCGGCACCTTGCCGACGGAGTGCTCCCGCACCTTGTAGCCGACCTTCTCGTTGCGCAGGTCGGTCTCGACGCGCAGGCCGGCCGCCTTGAACTTCGCCGCCACCTCTTCCGCGTAGCCGTCGGCGTCCGACGTGATGGTCGCCACCACGGCTTGGGTCGGCGCCAGCCACAGCGGGAAGGCCCCGGCGTAGTTCTCGATCATAATGCCGATAAAGCGCTCGAACGATCCCAGGATCGCCCGGTGCAGCATTACCGGCCGGTGCTTCTGGCCGTCCTCGCCGACATAGGTGGCGTCCAGCCGTTCGGGCAGGACGTAGTCGAGCTGCAGCGTGCCGCAGGTCCACTCCCGTCCGATCGCGTCCTTGACCACGAAGTCCAGCTTGGGCGCGTAGAAGGCGCCGTCGCCCTCGGCGATCACCGGATCGACGCCGGCGGCCTTGGCGGCCTCGGCCAGCATGCCTTCGGCCTTGTCCCAGAATTCGTCCGAGCCGGCGCGGATCTCGGGCCGGGTCGCCAGGTTGATGTAGGCCGTCTCCATGCCCAGGTCGGCGTGCACCATCCGGGTCAGGCGGATGAACCGCTCCGTCTCCTCGACGATCTGGTCCTCGCGGCAGAAGATGTGGGCGTCGTCCTGGGTGAAGCCGCGCACCCGCATCAAGCCGTGCAGGGCGCCCGACGGCTCGTAGCGGTGGCAGGCCCCGAACTCGGCCATGCGCAGCGGCAATTCGCGGTACGAGCGTTGGCCGATGCCGAAGATCTGCACGTGGCCCGGGCAATTCATCGGCTTGAGGGACAGGGTCTCGCCCTCGACCGTCTCGCAGACGAACATGTTGGGCCGGTATTTCTCCCAGTGGCCCGACTTCTCCCAGAAGGTGCGATCCAGCACCTGGGGCGTCTTGACCTCGACATAGCCGGCCGCGTCCAGGCGGCGACGCATGTAGGCCTCGATCACCTGCCACAGCACCCAACCCTTGGGATGCCAGAAGACCATGCCGCGGCCCTCTTCCTGCATGTGGAAGAGCTCCATGGCGCGGCCTAGCTTGCGGTGATCGCGTTTCTCGGCCTCCTCGATGCGTAGCAGATAGGCGTCGAGGTCCGCCTGCGACGCCCACGCCGTGGCGTAGATGCGCTGCAGTTGAGGATTGCGGTGGTCGCCGCGCCAGTAGGCGCCGGCCAGCTTGGTCAGCTTGAAGGCCTTGCCCACGAACTTGGTCGAAGGGAAGTGCGGCCCGCGGCACAGGTCCGCCCAGTCGCCCGTCCGGTAGACGGTGATGGTTTCGTCCGCCGGCAGGTCGCGGATCAGTTCGGCCTTGAAGCTCTCGCCTTTGGCCTCGAACATCGCGATGGCTTCGTCGCGATCCCAGACCTCGCGCACCAGCTTCTCGTCGCGGTCGACGATCTCGGCCATCCGCTTCTCGATGGCGGCGAAGTCGTCGGTCGAGAACGGCTGCTCGCGGAAGAAGTCGTAGTAGAAGCCGTCCTCGATGGCCGGGCCGATGGTGACCTGGGTGCCGGGGAACAGTTCCTGCACGGCCTGGGCGAGGATGTGCGCGGCGTCGTGGCGGATGGTCTCCAGCGCGTCGGGGTCGTCGCGCATGATCAGCTTGAAGTCGCCGCCGACCTCCAGCGGACGATCCACGTCCCATTGCTTGCCATTGATCTCGACCAGCGCCGCGCGCTTGGCGAGAGACGGCGAGATGGAGGCGGCGACGTCGCGGCCGGTGGCCGAGGGTTCGAAGCTTCGAACCGCGCCGTCGGGGAATTTGAGATCGATCATCGTCGTCAGTCTATCTTGCGAGGCGGGACCGGGTCGTAGCCCGAGCCGCCGAAGGGGTGGCATTTACAGAGGCGTCGCACCGTGAGCCATCCCCCCTTGAGCGGGCCGTGCTGGATCAGCGCGTCCCGCCCGTAATCGGAGCAGGTCGGCAGGAACCGGCACTGCTGCCCGATCAGGGGCGACAGCGTCACCTTGTACCCGCGATGGGCCAGTCGGACGCCGCGTTCGTAGAGAGAACCGCCGGATGCCATGTCGCCGCGCTTATCCCTCGCGGGGAGGGAAGGGGCAACCGGCTAGCCGGCGAGGCGAGTTCGGGTGTCGGGCGCCTTGCGGGCGAGCGCTTCCCGAACCGCGTCCAGCGTCGCCTCGATGGCGACCATGGTGGAGGCGTGACGCGCGGGGTAGTCCGCCACCTGCTTCAGGGCGCGCAGGCCCTCGAAGCGGCCTTCCGGGCCTTCGCCGCCGGCCTTCAGCATGGCCAGAAGGGCGTCGCGGGCCTGCTCGATCTCGTCAGCCGAGGCCCCGATCACTGCTTCGCCCAGCACCCCGGCGGCGGCCTGGCCCAGCGCGCAGGCCTTCACGTCCTGGGCGAAGGCGGCCACGCGGCCCGCGTCGTCCAGTACGACATCGACGACGGCCTTTGAGCCGCACAGCTTGGCGACCCGCTCGCCGCTGCCTTCAGGCGCGGGCAGTCGTCCGCTGTGCGGCAGGTTGGCCGCCAGCTTCAGGATGCGCGCGCTGTAGAGCTCGTCGATCATGGGCCTCAACATAGGGTCGAAATACGATCAGGTGAAGGCTCAGACGCTGAGCTCCAGCCGCCCGTCCGCCAGGATGGTCAGCCGCGCCCGGCCGTAGTCGTTCAGCGTCGGACGTCCCGGCCAGACGCTTCCGGAGTGGGTGGCGGTGACCACCACCACATCGGCCCCCGCCGCGTCGCCGGCCTGGACGCCGGCCTCGGCGTCCTCGAACACCAGGCAATCCGTCACGGGGAAGCCCACGGCGGCCGCGGCGGCGAGATAGCCGGCGGGGTCCGGCTTGCCGCGCTCGACGTCATGGGCGGTGATCAGCACGGCGGGGGGCGCGAGG